>CAYZYJ010000032.1:0-9668 GCA_964482565.1 uncultured Gammaproteobacteria bacterium | reverse complement strand
GTTCTAGAGGAAGTGATGGATCCCTGGTCGGAGCCAGGGATGACATCGATGGTTCGCCCCTCTACGCAAGCAGAATTGTCTGCTTGCGAAGCACAAAAAAACACCGTAGAACGGTGTTTTTTTGGTGCGCTGGGAGGGGGTCGAACCCTCGACCACGGGCTTAAAAGGCCCTTGCTCTACCACTGAGCTACCAACGCTTAATGCGCCAGTTTTATATCATACCTTTAGAGCAAAATCAATAGTAGAGTGTTGGGGGCTTATTTTTCAAGCATTTCTTTTGCTGTTTCGACAATTTTTTGCTGAGCCTGCAAAGAAATTGCCTTTCCTGCCGATTTACCGAGCTCTTTACGAGCTAAATCATCTGCCATTAAGTGTTCAATTTCTTGTTTTAGTACTTGAGGCGTCATTTTATAGAGCGCCTTTACTGCCCCACGTTCTTCCATAATCCGCGCATTCGCCACCTGATGTGAATCCTGAATTGGTACTAAAATTGTTGGTTTTTTGTATTTTACAAGCGAAAGAATGGTGCCCATTCCGGCACGCGAAACCACCAAATCGGCAGCCTGCCAGGCATGCGCTATCTCTTGTGCAAAAAACTCTCTCGCAGCATACCCTTCGCCCATTTGTTCTAATTTCGCTGTCATTTTGTCAATTCCTGTTAAATGAATAATATTCATTTTTCGTTTCAATTCCCCGCCAATAATTTCCATGGCGTCATTCAATTCCTTTGCGCCCGTACCACCACCAAAAACAAATAGGGTTGGTTTTTCTGGATTTAATCCTAATTCTTCCAAGAATGTTGCAGGATAGTCTGGTTTTGCATCGGCTATCAATCCTCCAACTAAAAGCGTTTTACGTTTCGGGTAATCATCAAGCGAGCTGAGCCAGGTAACCGAAATGCGTTTGGCAATTTTTGCCATGATTTTATTTGCCAACCCCGCTTCAACATCGAGTTGATGAATCCAAAGCGGAATGCGTAATAAAAATCCCGCAAAAGCAACTGGCACACTTACAAATGCGCCTGCACTAAAAATCAACTGTGGTTTTAGATGCTTCAAATAAAACCAAGCCTTCGCAACACTGACGCAAAAAAGAAAAGGAATAAATGGCCATAACCAAGGTTGATGACGCGAAAGCTTTGGTGAAGCAAGAGCAATAAACGCCTCGCCACGACGCGCAATCAATTCCCGTTCGGGCCCATTCGGCGTGCCAATCCACGTAATCAAAATATCGGGTTCTTGTTTTTTCCATTCGTCAATAATGGCAAATAAGGGCAAAACTGGCCCAAGGGTTCCTCCGCCAGTAAAAAGTAAGTGTTTTCTATGTGCGTTTTTCATACGATGCGGTTTTAGAAATATTGAGCACAACGCCACAAGCAAGCAAGGTAACGGCAAGCGATGAGCCGCCGTAGCTAAAGAACGGCAAAGTGACTCCGGTTAACGGCAACAGTCCAATAATAGCACCAATATTTACAAATGCTTGAATACCAAGCCATGCCATAATACCGGTTGCTAAATAGCGTCCAAAAGCATCGCTTGAAAATTCCGCCACCCTAAAGCCACGAAAAAGAAATGCAATAAAGAGCGCAAGAAAACCAAGCGTGAACAAAAACCCTAATTCTTCAGCCATAACCGCGAAAAACGAATCGCCAATCACTTCAGGCAAATATTGAAACTTCTGCAATGAATGCCCGTAACCACGACCAAAAAATCCACCAGAACCAATCGCAAGCATTGCTTGGTTGATTTGATAACCGATTCCTTGCGGGTCAAGTTCTGGGTGCAAAAATGTCATAAACCGATCCAAACGATACGGCGACATTTTAACCGCCAAGAAAAAGAAAAACCCTGCAACAGCTCCAAGTCCAAGCAAATGCTTGATTGGTCCACCCGCAACAAAGTAAACCGTTACCGACATCGCAGCAATAATCATGAGTGAACCTAAATCTGGCTGCAAAAAAATCAATAAGCCGATAATGCCAAGCACAATAAGAAACGGTAATAGTCCTGATTGCAAATCTTTCACCTCTTCTCCACTTTTTTCAAGCCAAGCGGCTAAGTAAAATAAAAACGTCAGTTTCACTAATTCAACCGGCTGAAAAGATTGCCCTCCAATTTGCACCCAACTTTTTGCAAATGTGCCAAAATCTGTTCCAATTCCAGGAATAAATACCATGGTCAGCAATCCAATTGAAAGCAATAACATGGGAAAGGCGTATTTTCTCCACAAGCGATACGGCACCAAAGCACCAAATATAAACCCAATGATTCCTGGTAAAAAGCCTGAAAACAACTGATTTTTTAGATAAAAATAACTATCGCCAAATTTACTATAGGCAATTGGCCCAGAAACCGATGTCAGCATAAAAAGACCAAAAACCGTGAGCGCAATCACGAGCAGTAAAAAGATTCCGTCAATTTTTGTTCTTTCCTCCATCATGACAATAAATATCCCATGTCGAGAATTTCAATCAAAATTCCCATTGCTGCCGCCATCCAAGAAATCAACCAAAACCGCATCACAACTTTTGGCTCAGGCCAACCTTTCGCTTCAAAATGATGATGAATTGGCGCAACTAAAAAGACTTTTCGTTTAAAGAGTTTTTTTGCAATAAGCTGAATGATCGTCGTAATCGCTTCGACCACAAAAACGATTCCAATAATTGGCAGTACAAAAACCGAATTCGTAAGCATGGCAACAATACCAAGCGTCACTCCTAAACTCATTGCACCCGTATCGCCCATAAAAAAACGAGCGGGATAAATGTTAAACCATAAAAAGGCAATCAATGCACCCATCACCACACCGCAAAAAACAGCCAAATCATAACGCCCTTGCAAAACCGAAATCACCGCAAAAGCAGCGAAAGCCGAAAGCAACGTTCCACCAGCTAAACCATCTAATCCATCGGTTTGATTCACAGAAAACGACGTGCCAACAATCACTAAAATGAAAAGCGGAATATACCACCAACCAATATTAAAATCACCGATAAATGGAATATGCAATAAATCCCAATCGAGTTTAAAGAAAAACCACCATGCGCCAACACAAGCAATAAAGGTATAAAGCAAAAGTCTGTGACGAATATCGATTCCCCCGCCATTACGCCCAATGCCACGCACATTCAAAAAATCGTCGCCAAGTCCAACCACACCGGCTGCAACAAGAGCCGCGATTGGCAGCCACGTTTGCCCACGCGAAAGGAAATTCATTTGCCCAAGAAATGAATCTGGAGCAAGTGTATGAAAAAGGAATAAGAGTAAAGCGAGGCCAAGAACGGTTCCCCAAACAAGAACACCGCCCATAGTTGGGGTTCCAGCTTTTTTCTTATGTAGTTTATTGAAGATTGGCGCTTGCGTTGTGCTACGCAAAGATTTACCCATTTTGAAGGTATACAGTAAATCGGTCAAAATAGGTGTCCAAAGCATCGCCACCAAAAAAGCGACGGTTGTTAGTGAAAGGATTTTAAAGGTGATAAATGTTTCAACCATAGTAAGTAAGATTGAGAAGGACAATAAAAATTGTTGCAACAAAAAGGAGCGCCGCACAAATCGCTGCCACCACGGCAAAAAAAGAACTGAGTACCGGCTCTTTTTTAAAGAAGTATACCGCAATAATCCAATTCACGAGCAAAATCACTGCCGCAATAAACGGCGAAGTAAATAATTGCCACCACTGACCAATCAAATCCACCCCAAAGTGAATATTGTAATGAAGTGGCACAAAGAGCTCAGAACGCATTTGCGGATAAAGAAAGTAATACAAAATTCCTGCGCCAGCGGCAAAAAACAAAAAACCAATTCCAAACGTGATTTGAAAAAAGCGCTTCTTAGAAATCGCTATTGCTGACTGAAAAAATTGTTTTGCGCTCGTTTTCATGCGACAGCAATCACTTCTTTTACGTCGGGTAATCGTTCTTTTACCAAGGCTTCAATACCAGCTTTTAGCGTAAAGTCCGCCAAAGAACATCCTTTACAAGAACCTAAAAGCCGTACTTCAACAATGCCCTTTTCTTCGTCAAAAGCGACGAATTCTACGTCGCCACGGTGAAATGCAAGCATCGGTCGAATTTCATCGAGAATCTTTTTTACCTCATCTTCCATATGCGCCTATCATAGCGTGAGTATGATTTTTTTGCCAATCCGCGTATTTTAGCCTAAATATAGCCAAAACCTTGACGAAAACTTGCTCTTGGCTTACTATATGCGCAAATCTTTTTTGACTAATATTTCACTCGTATGGCACATAAGAAAGCCCAAGGTTCGACATCGAACGGTCGAGATTCCGTTGCAAAACGCCTCGGCCTTAAAAAATCTGACGGTCAAGCAGTTACGACTGGCCAAATCATCATTCGTCAACGCGGCACAAAATACCGCCCAGGACTCAATGTAAAGCGCGGTACCGATGATACGCTTTACGCCGTTGCTGACGGTATCGTAACATTCAAGAAAAAGCAGGTTCCAAATTTCCACGGAAAACTTATCAAAAAGACTTTCGTAGAAGTATTGACCGCTTAACAAAAAAATCGCCACACGGCGATTTTTTTCTTTACACCACTTTTCGATTTCCTCGTTCTTTTGCTGTACGCAAGAACTGCTCAAAAAGCGGATGCGGTGCAAGTGGTCGTGATTGAAATTCTGGATGAAACTGTACGCCAACATAAAATGGATGGTCGGCAACTTCTACAATCTCTACCAATCGATTATCGGGCGAGGTTCCTGCAACCACAAGTCCAGCCTGTTCTAATTCTGCACGAAAGGCATTATTGAATTCATAACGGTGACGATGACGTTCTGAAATTTCCCGCTTTCGGTAAGCGCGATGCGAAACGGTTCCTTCTTTTAAAGAACAAGGGTAAGCGCCAAGTCGCATGGTGCCACCATACTTTGCCGATTCCACCAATTCACGCTGTTCATTCATAATGTGAATAACGGGATTCTCGGCATCGGGGTTGATTTCCGTTGTATGCGCACCAGCAAGTTGTAGCACATTGCGTGCATATTCAATCACCGCACACTGCATTCCATAGCAAAGGCCAAAATACGGAATCTGATTCACGCGCGCGAATTCTGCGACTTTAATCTTTCCTTCAATTCCCCGCGAGCCAAATCCACCCGGAATCAAAATACCGTCAAATTCTTGTAATTCTTTAAGATTTTCTGGGTAGGCCTCGTATTCTTCACTGTTCAACCACTGAATTTCTGCCTTTACCCCCACATGCGCGGCCGCATGTTTTATTGCTTCAAGAACAGAAATATAAGCGTCAGATAGAGTAAAATTCCCCGTCGAGAAATATTTCCCAACAACACCAATCTTTACCGTTTCCCTCACTTGGCGGATTTTATTGGTAAACGCTTTCCATTCATGTAAGTCATTTTGCTTTGGCTCCAAATCAAAACTCCGCAAGACTTTTTCTGCGAATTGCTGTTCCTCGAACATTTCAGGAATATCGTAAATCGATTTTGCGTCTTGTGCGCCAATAATATGGCTCCAAGGCACGGAACAAAATTGAGCAATTTTTTCTTTACGTGGCTGATCCATTTGCAAAGCGGAACGGCCAACAATGAAATGTGGCAAAATTCCCGCCGCATTCAAACTACGCACCGCATATTGCGTTGGCTTGGTTTTCATTTCGCCAATCGAAGGCGGAACGGGCAAATAACTCACAAGCGCGAATCGCACCGCATCTGGTTCTGCAACCTGCATCATGCGGGCAGCTTCTAAAAACAGCACATTCTGGTATTCCCCAACCGTTCCTCCAATTTCAATTAAAACGATTTCGGCTTGCGCAACTTCTGCAGCGTGCCGAATGCGTCGAATAATCTCTTCTGGAACATGCGGAACAACTTCCACACATTTCCCTCCATATTCCAAATTTCGCTCTTTTTCAATCACCGAACGGTAAACCCGTCCTGTGGTCATATAATTCAAACTCGTAATTTCGATATTTAAATATCGCTCATACGTTCCGATATCTTGATCGGTTTCGTCGCCATCAACCGTTACAAAAACCTCACCGTGCTCAACCGGATTCATGGTTCCAGCGTCCACATTTACATACGGATCGATTTTAATCGCCGTAACACCATACCCCTTTGCTTTCAACGTTAAACCAAGAGCCGCCGAAGAAGTTCCCTTTCCAACTCCACTCATGACGCCTCCGACAATAAAGAGATAATGATGTTTCATATTATGCCGCTTCAACAATTACGGTAACGCGCGCTTCAAATCCGGATTCGAAAGCAATGATGATTTCGTGATTTCCTACTTCTTTAATTGGTTCCATGGAAATTTGTTTTGCATTCACTTTAATGTCTTTTTCTTTCAGTGCTTTTGCTACTTCTTTTGCCGTTACTGCCCCATAAAGGGTTACGCCATCTGCTTTAGCCGAAATAATCACTTCTTCGCCATCAAGTTCAGCTGCCATTTTTCGGTCTTCACGCACTTGTTTATTTTCTTTTCGCTGATTGGCGTTTTCTGCCTCTTTGCGTTTATGAATAGCGTCTGGCGTTGCTTCTACGGCCAAATGTTGAGGGAAAAGAAAATTGCGCGCATACCCCTCGCTCGCTTCTACAATTTGCCCTTCTAAACCAAGTCCTTTTACCGTTCCTAAAAGAATAATTTTCATATGCCAGTATGTTAAGAGTTTGCGCCATTGCCGTCAATGCGATTTACAAACCGTCGTTTTTGATGTCGTCTGCGATTACGTTCTTTCTTTTCGTTTTCTCCGCTAATACTTGCTGGATTTTGCTCTAAAGCCAACATGGCACGGCGAATAATAACGCGCAAATCTTTGTAGGTGGAGCGTTTCGTAACTTCTTCCGCCTTCACCCAAGAAACTTCCATAATGTTTTCGCCGTTATTGGTTGGCGACGGCATACGCAATCGCGTTTCTTGTGGCGCTTCGAATAAATAGTAGTGAATGTACTTGTGAATCAATCGGCCCTTGTACACGAATCGGTCTCGAAACCAAATATCAATTGTTCCTAGCGGACGCTGTTTTTTTAATGTCATGACGCCCATCTCTTCGCCGATTTCGCGTGCAGCCGCTGCGTCGTATGTTTCGCCTTTTCGCACATGACCTTTTGGAAAAGTCCATTTGCCAAAGGAATCCCGTAACATGGCAAAATAAAGACCTTCAGGCGTATATTTATACACCAATCCTCCGGCTGAAACCTCAATCCGCGGCTTTTCCTTAGCGGAGCTGTTTTTTGAGGAGTTCGATCGCCGCGTCGAGTTGTGGCGTTTTTCCTGCATGAAAATCTTCAAGGGTGTATTCAATCGTTACATCTGGCTCGATACCAATTTGATCAATAGAACGACCAAGTGGGGTAAGCCATTTCGCTATCGTAATTTTTACGGCCGAACCATCGGTAAAGTCGTGATATTCCTGCACCGAACCCTTACCAAAGGTTTTTTCTCCAACCACGGTGGCAAGTCCGTAATCTTGCAAAGCGCCAGCTAAAATTTCAGACGCCGATGCCGAGCCACCGTTTACAATAACAATGGTTGGGATATCGGCGAGTAATGCCGAGCCATTTGCCGTAAAGGTGCGCTGTTCTTCGCCAATTTGTTCAAGAACCGCTGGTCTTCCAGCAATCCAGAAACCTGAAACACTAATCGCTTCGCTTAAAAGTCCTCCTGGGTTATTGCGCAAATCAAGCACAATTCCTTTGACATCTTTTCGGACAATTTCTTGCGCCGCCTCTTTAAAGAGTCTTGTACTATCCTCATTAAACATGTACATCTCGATTATGGCAATACCATCATCGCGAATTTCGTAGGTGACACTTTCGATTTTGATTTCGTCGCGAATAATCGTGATGTCTTCTGGGGCATCTTTCCCTTCCTGCAGCACCGAAAGCACCACCGATTTTCCTTTTTCGCCACGGATTTTTAAAACAGTTTCTGTAACGCTTGCCCCTTCGGTCGTTTCGCCATCAACCGCTAAAATAAAATCTCCCGCACGAATTCCTGCCTTTTCCGCAGGCGAACCACTTAATGGCGCAACAACCACAATGGCATTTTCTTTCAAACCGATTTCGGCACCAATACCAAAAAATGTTCCGCTTAAATCTGCCTGAAACTCTGCCGCCAATTCTGGGTCAAAAAAGATGGAATACGGATCCTTCAATGAATCCAACATGCCGTCGAGCGCGCCGTAAAATAATTCTTTATCGGTTACTTTTTGGTCAACATGCATTGCTTTCACCAAATTCCACACTTCCCAGAACATGGCAAAATCTACATCTTTACTTAATTCCGGCGCAGAAGAACCAATATTCAACAAATTTCCTCCTTTTGAAATTAACGGAGAATTTGACGATTGTAATGATCCGAAAAAGAAACCGACGTAAAATATCGCAATACACAAGGTCGCACCAAAAAAGAGCAATCCGGGAGACCGGAATAGCCGTTTCCATTCCTTAGGTTGATTCATAATAATTCCAGTCTAACACATTTTATTTTGTTTGACGATACTCTAAACTTATACCCTTTTTCCGTAAATTTGATACACTAGGCAATATGTCGAAATTTGCGAGAAGACTTTTGTTCTTGGCGTTTGCGCTCTTTTTTCTCACTGCCGCACCCCTCATTGTACTTTATACTGCAGGGTATCGGTATAGTCCGCGCAGTGGGCTCGTTTTGCAAACAGGCGTACTTTCCGTTCAAACCATTCCACGCGGAGCATCGATTACGGTAGACCAAATGCAAATCCCGAAAACGACGCCATTTGTCGTGAAACGAATTGTCCCTGGAAATTACACGGTAAAATTAGAACGTAAAGAGTATTTGCCTTGGGAAGGTGAAGTTGCCATTAAACCGGGTGCAACCACATTCTTGCAAAATATCCTTTTACTGCGCGATAATCCTGCCACACTTTTAGCGGCGATGGATATTGAGAGTCCAAAAATCTCTCCAATAAAATCACATTTGATTGCAACGTCAACCGCAAATGACTGGCAGGAAGTACGATTAATCAATCTTCAAAATAATGCTGAGAAGATCATTACACGCAATCCCCTTACTACCGATCTTGTTTCAGATTACGCTTGGTCGAGTGATGGCTTGTATTTCGCCCTACAAACAACAACAGAACATATAAGCGTTTACACTTCTGAAGGCATCGCTTTGGAATTACCGGAATCAACTGAACATAAACACTCTTCATTTACTTGGCATCCGTCGATTGGGAATATTCTTTACAGTACTTCAGAAAACACCTTATACGAATGGGTGATTTCTACAAACGCCATAATGATAACTAAAATAGAGCAACCGCAAATAGCAATTTCTGAAACGACTGCTTTGCGATTTATCGACAACGGAAATGAAACAGAGTTACGAGAAATAAGTACAAATGAATCGCGTCTTATTGCGCTTTTACCACGTGGCGATTACCAAATCTTAAAACAAGATGAGTCCTTCTTACTCATTCAAAAAGCTGGCGGAAATTTACTTCTCTTACATTCTGGAACATCGCAACCACTTCTCCTGTCTACCGACGCACAGATTTTTGACTGGCAAACAGAACAAAATATTTTAGCCTATAGCAATGGAAATGAGGTAAATATTTATCGCCCATCCGCGCATCAAATCACCTTTCTTACCCGCATAAGCGAAGAAATTCACGCCCTTGCTTGGCACCCAACCACGCAATACGT
>CAYZYJ010000031.1:0-10130 GCA_964482565.1 uncultured Gammaproteobacteria bacterium | reverse complement strand
CGGTTTCGCGTTCGTCGTCCCGCAAGAGTAGCTGAGCGCACTACTAGGCTCGTATGGCCGTCACCACGTGTGGCGGTCATTTTTTATTGACAAAAAGGCTATTGGTATAGTATGAATTTTTATCAATTCATGATTGGTTTTAGCCAAAAGTCCTTCTTAAGATAGAGAGATTTCTGGCTGTAACCAAAGTGGTTGCATGGTCTTTACTTGAAACAACTGTCGGCTAAATACCGGATGGGAGGATAGATGTCGCAATTGCCGACCGAAAACGCTAACCCTAAATGGACCGAGGAGAACGGCGTCATCTACTTCGAGGTCGCCTCGGACGGCGCGACCGGTAAGGAGTGGATCGACCGATTCGAGAATCTGGGAGTCAAGCTTTCGATAAGGGCGACGGGTTTTCTTCACTCGCCGGAGTTCGTGCCGACGAGCGGTGTGACGTACCGCATCGCCGTGCTGCAGGGTTCGCTCTTCACGGATAACGATCGGAAAACTTGGAAGATTCGCGCAGAAGCCATTCGCCGCGGGTTCATGACGCCGCATCGCGAAATCGCCTGCCTCATCCGTGAGAAGTTTTCGTATGCGGATCTCACACAGATGGGTCTCCATTGGCTTGTTACCATGCACAGTGGTCCGTTTCTGCTCTACGCGGAGCGCTGTGACGATGATTCGTGGCTAGATGGAGACAAGGATGGCCCCGACGATATGTGGCATTGTGCGTACGGTTTCGCATTCGTCGTCCCGCAAGTCGATCCTTAGATCCTTTTGCCCTTACCCCCGTGCTTGCGCGGGGGTTTTAGTTTGCATCAAGCAAGTACACCTAAAATTGCTTTTATCCCTTGCTTTCGCTACACTTGCGTGAGTATGAAGAGAAGTATAGACCTGTCAAAAACGTACGATTCGAGCGCGGTTGAAGATGGAATTTATAAGGATTGGCTCGAAAGCGGGTACTTTCAGCCAGAGAATTTACCAAATCGAGAAATGCGCAAAGACGCTTTTTCGATTGTTTTACCGCCACCGAACGTAACTGGAACCCTGCATATGGGCCATGCGGTTATGCTTGCGATTGAAGACGCCATGGTGCGATTTCAACGCATGAGTGGAAAAGATACGGTGTGGATTCCGGGAACCGACCACGCCTCTATTGCTACCGAATCAAAAGTAGAAAAGATTTTAATCGAGAAAGAAGGAATAACGCGCCACGATTTAGGACGCGATAAATTTTTAGCGCGCGTTGAACAATTTGCACAAGAAAGCCACGACACCATTGTGAACCAAATGAAAAAAATGGGTGCTTCCGTGGATTGGTCTCGTGAAGCTTATACACTCGACGATGCACGCAATTTAGCGGTGCGCACGGCTTTTGTGAAAATGTATGAAGACGGTTTGATTTACCGAGGATTCCGCGTGGTGAATTGGGATCCAACCGGTCAAACAACCGTTTCCGACGACGAAGTGGAATATAAAGAAGGAACGGCGACGCTTTACACCTTTACCTATGGCAAGGATTTTCCGATTGCGATTTCTACCACGCGTCCAGAAACCAAGGTGGGCGATACAGCAGTTGCGGTTCACCCAAAAGATGAACGGTACCAATCTTTTATTGGAAAAGCATATGCGGTTAATTTTGCCGGCGTCGACCTTTCGATTCAGGTAATTGCCGACGATTCGGTGGATCCGCATTTTGGAACGGGCGCGCTTGGTGTTACTCCGGCGCATAGTCAGGCCGACGCTGAACTTGCGCGCGTGCATGCGCTCGAAACCATTGCTGTGATTGGAAAAGATGGCAAAATGTTGCCAAATGCAGGCGCTTTGGTGGCAGGAAAAACTACGCTTGAAGCGCGCGAATTAATTGCTGCGTGGTTGCGTAAAAACGACTTGATGCAAAAGGAAGAAGAAGTAATGCAAAATCTTTCGGTTGCCCAACGGAGCGGTGGCGCGATTGAACCACTCCCAATGGAACAATGGTTTATTGCCGTGAACAAAGAATTTGTTCAAAACGGCGAAACGGTTACCTTAAAATTGCTCATGCAAAAAGCGGTGAGCGAAAAGCAGGTGGAGATTTTGCCAGAACGATTTGAAAAAACGTATTTTCATTGGATCGATAATTTGCGTGATTGGAATATTTCTCGCCAGATTTGGTTCGGGCACCGCATTCCGGCGTGGCATAAAGGAGAAGAGATTTACGTTGGTATTGATGCGCCAGAAGGGGAAAACTGGGTGCAAGACCCTGATACGCTCGATACCTGGTTTAGTTCCGGACTTTGGACTTTTTCTACGCTCGGTTGGCCTCAGAACCCCCCTCAATCCCCCCTTGGAAAGGAGGGAGGTCGATCCGACTTACAGCGTTATCACCCAATAAGCGTGTTAGAAACCGGTTATGATATTTTGTTTTTCTGGGTTGCCCGCATGATTTTGATGTCGACCTATTTGATTGGCGAAGTGCCGTTTAAAACGGTTTACCTTCACGGATTAGTACGCGACGAAAAAGGCCGAAAGATGAGTAAGTCTTTGGGGAATGTGATCAATCCACTCGATATGATTGAAAAGTATGGAGCGGATGCGACCCGTCTTTCTTTAATGATTGGCGCAACTCCTGGAAACGACGTGAAACTTTCGGAAGAAAAAATCGCGACGTATCGTAATTTTACGAATAAATTGTGGAATATTTCTCGCTTTGTATTGAGCAGTGTAGAAGATGCGCGTTTGGTTTCGTCTATTTCTCTTGATTTGAATGATTATAGCGAAGCCGACAAATGGATTCTTTCTCGATTCAATACCGTCGTACAAGAAGTAACACAACATTTTGCTATGCACCAACTTTCGCTTGCGGGCGAAAAGTTGCGTGATTTTACGTGGAATGAATTTGCCGATTGGTATGTGGAGCTTGCAAAAGTGCAAAAGCAAAATGGTAAAACGCAAACGGACGACGTTTTATTGTATGTTTTGCAAGGTATACTCAAAATGTGGCATCCGTTTATGCCTTTTGTTACCGAAGAAATCTATAAACAATTTGAAGCAGGCATGTTGATTGTTGCAAATTGGCCAACGGCGGAAGATTTAACAAAGATCGATACGTCAGATTTTTCGCGTTTTCAAGAAGCCGTGATTTTCTTGCGTGGCGTACGTAATCGTTACAAAATTCCGTTTATGCAAACGCTCGCTGTTTATGCGTCTGCACCATTGCTTAACGAAGAATTGACGCAACTTTTAACACGTTGGCAAAACATCACCCTTTTTACAAGCGAAGTGCCAAATAGCGCGTCGGCGTCGATGTCGATTCAAGGAATTGGCGTGAAAGTGGTTTTGGAAGGGGTTGATATTGAGGCGGAACGAGCTAGGATTAAAAAAGAACTCGAAACCCTTGAAAAGGCCATTAAAGGCGCAGAAGCACAACTTGCAAATGAGGCGTTTTTGGCCCGTGCGCAAAAAGAGGTTATTGAAGGGCGACAACGTTTACTTTTGGAAAACCGTGAAAATAAGGAACAACTTATAGAGCAATTAGCGGAATTATCATCATTATGAACAATCAAGAACAAATCCAATCCCTTTTACACCGTGGCGTAGACGCCATGTACCCAACGCGTGAATCGTTTGAAACGTTATTGCAGTCAGGGAAGCGTTTGCGTGTGTATTTTGGCATTGATCCAACGTCGCCAACCTTACATATTGGTCATGCTATTGGTTTGCGTAAATTGCGTGCATTCCAAGATTTGGGGCATGAAGTGATTTTATTGATTGGTTCGTTTACCGCCATGATTGGGGATCCGACCGATAAAATGGCCGTTCGTACGGCATTGAGCCAAGAAGATGTGCTCAAAAACGCTGCAACGTATAAAGAGCAAGCGGCAAAGATTTTAGCGTTTGATGGCGAAAATCCTGCAAAGTTGATGTTTAACCATGAATGGCTTGCATCGATGAATTTTGCTTCCGTGGTTGAACTTGCAAGTCATTTTACGGTTCAGCAAATGCTTGAACGCGATATGTTTGAAAAGCGCTTGCAAGAAGGGAAGCCGATTCATTTGCATGAATTCTTTTACCCGCTTATGCAGGGTTATGATTCGGTTGCAATGGAAGTGGATGTAGAAATTGGCGGAAGCGATCAGATTTTTAATATGCTTGCAGGGCGCACCTTGCAACGCCAAATGAAAGGTCAGAATAAACATGTTCTCGCCCTTCGTTTACTCGAAAACGCAGAAGGAAAAAAGATGAGCAAAACCGAAAGCGGTTTTATTGCGCTTTCTGACGCACCAAATGACATGTTTGGGAAATTAATGGCCATGGATGATTCCATGATTTTGCCTTATGCAGAATTAGTTAGTGCTTTGCCGCTCGAAGAAGTAGAAGGATTGCGTATGCGATTGCAAGCGGGCGAAAATCCACGAAATGTAAAAGCGGAATTAGCAAGTGGCGTGGTGGCCTTTTATTATTCCAAAGAAATCGGCGAAGAAGCCCTCAAGGAATTTGACCGCGTCTTTAAAGACAAAGCGATGCCAGAAGAAATGCCAGAGTTTCAATTACTAAAAGAGCTCACAATAATAGATGTTTTGGTTGAATCGGGCATGGTAGCAAGTAATTCAGAAGCACGACGCGCCATTGACGGCAAAGGCGTAAAATTAGACGGCGTAACGGTAACGAGCATTGAAATGGTGTTGAAACCAGAACATGCGGGAAGCGTTTTACAAAAAGGAAAGCGTCATTTTTTGAAGCTCGTCAATTAAGCAGAAAATATGTACGCCAAACAAGAAGCAATACAAGAAGCCTTAAAATCATTACGAAAACATATCGGGAAAACATTTACCGTTTCGGTAGATATGTTTGAAATTCCTCCACGGCCTGAAATGGGCGATTTGGCATTTCCGTGTTTTGAGCTTGCAAAAGGCGCAAAACGAAATCCGGTAGAAATTGCAACGGAATTGGCGGCAAAAATTGGTCCGTCGAAATTCATCGAGAAAATCATTTCACACGGGCCTTATGTGAACTTTTATTTCGAGCATTCGGCGCTTTTGGAGCGTGTGGTTAAGGAAGTCTTGGTTGCGGGCGATCGTTATGGATTTTCACAATCGGGTGACGGCAAAAAAGTCCTTGTGGAATACGCGCAACCAAATACGCATAAGGAATTTCATGTTGGTCATATTCGTAATGCCGTTTTAGGGCAATCGGTATTGAATATTTTGCATGCAAATGGCTACGAAACAATTGGTTCAGCCTATATTGGTGACATCGGCGCGCATGTGGCTAAAGCGCTTTGGGGTTATAAAAAGTTTATTGGACAAGAAACAGTTCCAAAAGAAAAACGCGCAGAAACATTAGGCGAAATTTATACAAAGGCAACGCAATACGTTGAAAAACATCCAAAAGCAAAAGAGGAAATAGATGCCGTTCAACGTGATTTAGAATCGCGCGTGGAACCATGGCATAAATTATGGAAAGAAACCCGCGAATGGAGTTTGGCGGAATTTAAAGAAATTTTCGAGGAATTAAATGTCAGCCCCGACGTTTGGTATTACGAAAGTGATGTTGAGGAAAAAGGAAAAGAAATGGTAAAGAAATTGCTCACGAATGGTATTGCAAAAAAGAGTGAAGGTGCAACTATTATTGATTTAGAAGCCGAGAATTTAGGTGCATTTTTGATTTTGAAGTCCGACGGATCTTCTTTATATGCCACCAAAGATTTAGCGCTCGCCTTTTTGAAACAAGCCGATTATGAACCAGATCGCCAAATTTTCGTTGTTGACGCAAGGCAATCGTTTTACTTTAAGCAATTATTTGCTGCACTCAAGAAAATTGGCTTTAACCATGTTTTGAATCATGTTGCTTATGAAATGGTAACGCTTCCAGAAGGCGCGATGAGTTCTCGAACAGGAAATGTGGTGCGATACCGCGAACTTCACACGGCCATGATGACCTTTATAAAAGAAGAAACGCGCAAACGGCACGAAGATTGGAGCGAAAAACAAATCACGCAAACTGCTGAAATCATTGTGCGTTCGGCGATTACCTTTATGATGTTGCGGCAAGATCCAGCATCCATCCTCACCTTTGATTCCAAAGAAGCGATGAGTGTAGAAGGATTTACCGGCCCTTATATTTTGTATACGGTTGCACGCATTGAAAGCATCAAAAAGAAAGCTGGCGTAAAATCTAAATTACAAGCGAAATTCTTAACCTCGCCTCAAGAATACGCTCTTGCGCGAGCATTAGCCGAATACCCAGAAGTTGTGCAAAGAGCTGGCGCGACGTTTCAAGTTTCGCTTATTGCTGCGTGGGCGTTTGAAACGGCAAAGTTATTCGCCGAATTTTACCATGAAGTAAAAGTGATTGATGAAGCAAATAAACCGGCAACACAAGCACGTTTGGCTTTAATCGAAGCGGTTCTACAGGCGCTCAAAAATGCGTTATCCCTCCTTTGTATCGACACCGTGAAAGAGATGTAATACGATAAACATAAGGTATTAACAAAAATATGGCGAAAAATCATCAAGAAGAAACCGTAATTGCCCATGGCGTACGGATCGAAGGAGAATTTGTGAGCCAAGGTGACGTTTTAATCGAAGGTGAATTAAACGGCATTTTGAAAACCATGAGCGATTTGCGTGTTGGCGAAAGTTCAAAAATTCAAGCCGATGTTTCTGCAAAAAACGCGGTGATTGCTGGAAATGTGAGTGGAAATATCCTTATTGAAGGACGATTGGAATTACTTCCAACGGCAAGTATTACCGGCGACGTTATTGCGCAAGTCTTGGCGGTAAATGCTGGTGCGCAAGTGAATGGTCATATTTCGATGGGTGGAGCAGGGAAGCGAGAAAAGCCTCAAGCCTAAATTACTGCCATGTACTATTACGTGTACGATGAATTCGTGCAGAACCCCAAGTTTGAGCGTGAGTTGGCGTTAATAGAAACCACTCTCACCGACCTTGGGGTAAGCGGAAAAATTGCGCGTATGGCGCTTTTTCGTGATGCAAAAGAATTGATTCGTGACGAAATTCAGCGTGGCGCAAAAACCATTGTGGCGGTGGGGAACGATTTAACTTTGCGTAAAGTGATTGATGCTGTTGGCGATACCGGTGTCGCGATTGGGATTATTCCGCTTGGACCTGCAGACCAGAGAATTGCAGAATTACTTGGCATTCCACAAGGTTCAAAAGCATGCGAAGCGATTGCGGCGCGTAATATTGAGCAAATCGATACTGGCGTCGTGAACGGTCAACGATTTATTCATACAGCCGATATTCACCCGACAGGCGACTCTTCGGTATTGATTGATGGGCAATTCACCATGTTTCCGCCAAAGAAAAAAGTTTTGGAAGTACGAAATTTAGCCGCTGCCGAAGAAGGAGCGCCTGGCGCAAATCCAACCGACGAAAAGCTGGAATTGGTGATTCGAGGTGGAAAAGAAGGGTGGATTTCAAAACGGATTATTTCGCCAACGCGGATTCCGTTTAAGGAAGCGGTCGTAACTGTGCCGAGTGGCGGTAAAATACAGGTAGACGGCGAATGGTTTGAAGGAACGGAATTTCGCTTTAGCGTCATTGCTCACCACATGCAATTAATCGCCGGTAAAAATAGGAAGTTTTAATTGGTATACATTTGCTCTTTGATTTTCATGAGTGCAGCTAAAACTGTTGAATCGGTTATTTTACGAAATCTTGGCAATCCTTTTCCTGTTTTTTCTTCATTACTCAGCCACATTTCTAAAGGACGCAAATCAAATAATTTTCCTGCCTTATACACGGAAGATTCATAAAGTGGTCGGTACACAACCATGTGGACATCTTCTTCTCTGCAATTATCTTCGGTATGGCACCCAACGCCTAAAACTTCGTAAGCATAGTTATTGATTTCGCCATTCGGGTCGTGTTTATAGTGGTAGTAAAACCCGTTTTCAGGAACGGTTTTTGGGATTTTTAGCATAATTTGTATTCGCAATTTGTTTAATGTTGAAGAGTTTACCATAAGTCCGTTGCGTTTATGTACGGTATGTGAAAAGATTTGGTGAGGGGAATTAGGTGGAATTATGCTGATTTTATAACATTTATTAACTAACAATTTATCTATGCAATCGCAAACAGTGAAAATCGTTTTAGCGGTAATTATCACCGCAGTAGTCGCTAGTAGCGGAACATATTATTTTTTGAGCACTAAGAAAACGGAATCACCAACATTTCCCATGGTAAGTCAAAAACAGGAAGACATAACCACTGACTACAATCTCGGCTCCAAAGAATACGCGACCATGGGAAGACAGGTTTTTAGTGCTTTTCAATGCTCGTCTTGGGCATCAATCAACGATGATCAAGTTGAAGCGGAAAGATTATTCATATATGGTTATGAGCAGGGTCAAAAATTTCTCGGTGCTTTAAGTGCTCAAAAAATAAAACAAGAAGATATTTCATCACAAGTGCCTATTGGTGTAACGATGTTATTACAAGGTCCAAGCGAGGAATTTATTTTGGGTAGAATCCACAGTTCCGCTGAAGAAGATGCGTTAGATGAAGTATTTAAAACTGGCGACGACTTTAATGATGATGAATTACAGAAATTTATTGCTAGCAATAAATACAGTGATGGCAACTGCGAATTATTAGGAAAATAAAATCATCACAACATCGTACAGCACGGCATTGCCGGTTCGCTTGCTAAATTGAAATCATTTTTTTTACCACTTACAATATGAATGCAATCACACCAGAATGGATCTCAGCTGTTGCAGTAATTATTTCCCTTCCAATATCGATTTGGGCAATACTATCAGTCAGAAAAAATTCAAAGAATATTAAGAAAATTACTCAAAAGCTAGGCATTAAAATGGAAGGGAATACAATAATTGGCTCTGGCACCATGGTACATATAGGAGATAAAAAATGATTTCAATTTTTAACGCTCGCTTGCCCAAACTTCGGCTATGCCGAAACATTAGGTGGAATTATTTACAATTTTTTACTCATATGAAAAGCAATTTTTTTCGAAATGATCTAAACCTAAGTGGTCGTTGGTGGCACAGATTGCTTTTAGTAATTTTTTTCGCTTCTTGTATTTTAGCATTGCACACAATGTATGATTATTTTGACTCGCTCATTCTTCCTCAATACGAAATTGTTAATTCTGTTAATGATCGAATAACAACAGAAGTTAAGTCTATCCGAGAATTAAGGGAGCCAAATGAAATAGTCGAAGAGCGATATGATCTGCCAGGCGCCTCGTACCACCTAAATGCATCGACAGACAAATCACTATACGACGATATTTATTGTTCCAGTGATCTGGAAAACAAAATTATCGACGTAAAAAACAAAAGTGGTATTAGTACTTTGTATATTAGGGATGTATACGGAAGAAATATTGATGGCTTTAAACAGCCTAGTTATGATGTCCCAATAGAAACTTATGCAGATTATGTTAAGGAAAACAACATTGACTGCGTGATTGCTGACTCATACACGATGTATGATGTTAATAGACGAGAAAATGGAAAACTTAGATTTTTAGAGCCAATAGGACCAGATTCATTTTTTTATAAAGATTTGGTTTTTTACAAAAAATCAGATTTTATCTCCACTCTTTATGTTTTAAAAATATCTCTATTGGTTATTGCAGGATTTGTTACCACTGTTGTTTTGTACTATAAAATTGTACTTTACGTGATATTCGGTCCGAAAAAAAATGATAATACTGAAGACAGTAAAAAAATATAATTTCAACACTCGCTACTGGATATGCGGTTCCGGCTTGCTCCGTACCTCTGCAAGCCTCCACCGAATTGTTTCGCAACATCGCATACACGCAAACGTTAGATAAGATGGTATTTAATTAATACGATGAAAACCAAAAAATATGGATCAATTTGGAAAATATGAACCATCCTTAACAGAAGAACAGGTAGTTAATTATCTTTTATCATGGAAACGCAAAGGATTTCAGGTTGTTGAAGGAAGACCTTTGGTAAAAAACGGTTGGTCTGTAGAATTCGGCAGAAATCACTGGGTTGGTGTTCGTCCGGTCGAATCCCATCAAAATTTGTGGGAAACGGTGTGGCAGAACGGGGTAAGTAGAGGAGTTCTTGGTACATTAGATGAGCTTAAAATAAGATTTGAAGGATTAGTCGATATGTTTGGGGTGCAAATAAATAC
>CAYZYJ010000030.1:4932-11156 GCA_964482565.1 uncultured Gammaproteobacteria bacterium | reverse complement strand
GCCGAATAGAAAATGCCGCAATCGGTATGGTGCTTTTACTTGGTGCTTATGTGGTTGCGTATTTGATTGACCCGAGCTTAACCCGATTTGAATCGCTCGACGTATCAAACATTGAACGTCAACAATATTTTCCACCAAATGGCGAAGATATTAATACCACACCTCGAAATGACATTAATTATAGTCTCGTCCCTATTTCTGGAACAAATTTACTTTTTTCAGGAACAGAAAATCAAATCAGTGAAGAAATGTTACCCGCATTACAAGCTGCGGCAATTGATTTTCACCAAAAAACCGGTATCAAACTTCGCACTGCCTCTGCCTTCCGTTCGCCTGATACGCAAGCAAGACTATTTTATGACCAATGTCTTGCAAAAGGAGGCGTCTGCTCGCCACTCACTTGCAACCCTGCTCCTGAAACCTTGGTGAAACGCGAGAATGGAAAATACGTTTTAGTCGGCGCGCTTGCTGGCGTTTCAATTAGTGAAAGAACGCAGATTATTAATGCCATCGCTTCGCAAGCCATTCTTTCCAAATGCCCGCACACCTCTTCTATTGCACTTGATGTTTGGTATGAAGGAAGCCCTGGGAACTTTCAGGCGGATCCAAAAATCATGAAACAAATCGCCGAATCAATGACGAAAAACGGCTTTTGCCGATTAGCAAGCGAACCTTGGCATTTTGAACTAGATGCGAAAAAAGTTTCAAACTCTTGCAGTAAATCCAATATTGAACCAAGCTATAAAATAGGAACAAGAAATTACATTCCTACCGCCAATTGCACTATTTGGGATTTTAAAGCTCATAGCTGTATTCGATAATATGTACCATTGCTCACACTGCGACGCGCAATCACTCAAATGGCAAGGACGCTGCACTGAATGCGGAAAATGGGGCACGTTTTCTGAAAGTTCCGAGCCGAAGCCATCGAGTAAAAAATCAACGGGAGGGACGCAAAAAGCGTCTCTTCTTGATCTTGCAAATACTTCAACCGGCGAAGTAACGCATTTACCAACCAATATTTCTGAAGTTGACCGTGTGCTTTCTGGAGGAATTGTTGAAGGATCAGTAACGCTTTTGGCTGGCGAACCAGGAATCGGAAAATCAACTCTCGTTGCCATGATTGCGGCAAAAATGGCAGAAAGAAAACAAGCGCTTTACGTTTCTGGCGAAGAATCGCAAGGGCAATTACTCATGCGTTTTAAGCGATTGAACATTTCCCCAAACGCCATTTCTTTCACGCCAAATACCGATATAGACGCCGTAGTTGCAGCAGCAAAAGAGTTGCAACCAAGTTTAGTGATTGTTGATTCGATTCAAACCATGCAAGTAAGCGACAATGAATCGTTTGCTGGTTCGCCAAATGCCATTCGTGCCTCGACCGCTACCTTGATTGGACTTGCCAAACAAAGCGGTATTCCCGTTTTAATTATTGGGCAAGTTACCAAGGACGGACATGTTGCTGGGCCAAAAATGCTTGAACACTTGGTCGATACCGTTTTAACCATGGAGGGCGACGAACAATCTTCGTACCGTATTTTACGCAGCACAAAAAACCGTTTTGGTGGAACGGACGAAGTGGGTATTTTTGAAATGACCGAAATGGGACTTATTTGCGTAGAAAATCCTTCGGCTCGGTTTTTGGAAGAACGTGCAAAAACGCCCGGTTCGGTGATTACCTGCATTATGGAAGGAACACGACCGTTTTTGGTTGAAATTCAGGCGTTAGCAGAAAAGTCGGTATTCGCTAATCCCGTTCGCCGTACATCCGGGTTTGATGCGGGGCGATTGCAAATGCTACTCGCAATCATTTCAAAACGCGCTAAGGTAAATGTTTCTGCGCATGATATTTATGTAAACGTGGTTGGTGGCATGAAAATAAAAGACCACTCAACCGATTTAGCCGTTTGCGTGGCGATCATTTCTTGCGTGAAAGATAAAATGATTCAAGGCGACGCCATGATTGTGGGCGAACTTGGGCTTGGTGGCGAAGTGCGTTCGGTGCCGTTTTTAGAGCGCCGTATAAAAGAAGCGGAACGCCTTGGAGTAAAAAACTTCCTCACCCCAAAAACCACAAAACATCTTTCCGACGTTTAGCAATTTATTCAAAATGCACTTCTTCGATATATTCGTCCACTCGGGTTTTTAAATCTGGCCACTCGGCAAATGTTGGGTCTTCGTCCATAACGTCTTTTGCATAATCCTTTGCAAGCGAAAGCAAATCACGATCGGCGAATGAACCGAGTTTAAAAATCTCAAATCCACTTTGTTCCGTTCCAAAAATATTTCCTGGTCCGCGCAATTCCAAATCACGATCAGCCAAATCAAATCCATTTTGACTGCGCACAATTGCTGTCAACCGTTTTTTCGCTAAATCAGAAAGGTTCCCACTTGGATGCAAATAGCAAAAACTTGGCAAATCACTTCGCCCAACGCGTCCTCGCAATTGGTGCAATTGCGCTAATCCAAATCGTTCCGCGCCTTCAATATACATAACGGTTGCGTTTGGAATATCCACACCAACTTCCACAACCGTGGTTGCAATTAACATGTCGATTTCGCCGCTCACGAATTTTGCCATAATTGCATCGCGTTCTTGCGGCTTCATACGGCCATGAAGCGTTTCGATACGAAAAGCTTGGAATGGCCCTTGCGAAAATTGCGAATAAATTTCTTCAACCGATTTTGAGCCAAGCGCGTCTGATTCCTCAATCAGCGGCGCAACCACAAAAACCTGCTGACCCGCATCCATTTCGTCGCGCATCTTTTCAAAAATGCGTTCTTCATTTACCTCGTCTACAATCGCCGTCATAATTGGCTTTCGGCCGGCTGGGTATTCGTCTAAAATCGAACGATCCAAATCACCGTAGACAACAAGCGCAAGCGAACGAGGAATTGGTGTTGCTGTCATCGAGAGCAAATGCGGAATGCCATTGGCGTCATCTTCCCTATCTTTTAACGCTTTACGTTGATTCACGCCAAAACGATGTTGTTCGTCGACAACAATAAATCCAAGTCGATCAAAAAGCACGGTGTCCGAAAGCAAGGCATGCGTTCCAATCACTAAATCGATTTTTCCATTTCGCAATGCTTCAAGCATTTGTTCGCGGTCAACCGTTTTTCCATTCACGCGTTGAACACTACGCGTAAATACCGCCACCGTCATTTTTTTGGAAAGCATTAATTCAAGTGAACGCCCATGCTGATCTGCCAAAATTTCGGTTGGCGCAAGCATGGCTGTTTGCCATCCGCTCGAAGCCGCGTTTACGGCAGCAATTGCGGCTACTACGGTTTTACCGCTTCCTACATCACCCTCAAGCAAGCGGTTCATTGGTTCGCTGCGTTCCATGTCGCGAATAATAGCCCATGTCGCTTTCTTTTGCGCATTGGTTAATTTATACGGCAGTGTTGCGATAAACGCTTTCACCTCATCTTCTTTAAATGGAATTGCAGGCGCTTTTTCTTGTTTTAATTCTCGTCGTACTTGCGCGTGCAATAATTGATGCAAGAAAAATTCATCGAATTTTAATCGAATCAATGCGCGATCAACATCTTCTTGTTTATTTGGAAAATGCATGGTGCGCACCGCTTCTGAAAGTGGCGAAAATCCTTCGCGCTTGCGAATAAATTCTGGCAACCAATCCGTTAATTCATCAACACCTTGCACCGCATGCTCGGCAACCGTACGACGCACTTTTTGCGTTAACGAACCCGCCAATCGGTACACAGGTAAAATGCGGCCTGTATGTTTTGTTTTCTTTGCGCTCCCTAAAATTTCGTACATCGGGTTCACCAATGAAAGGCCGTAGCGATCATCGGTTTTTCCAGAAAGCGCCACTTGTGTGCCTGTTTTTAGTGATTTTGTGAGGAATCCTTGATGAAACCAAACCGCCTTAATACTCCCCGTTCCATCTTCTACAATGGCTTCGGTCATAATCATTCGGTGCTGTTTTGCACTTCGTCGATTTTGAATAGCCGAAATCGTTCCGCGAACCGTTACCTTTTCGCCGGTCTTAATTTCTGAAATAGATTTTTGACTTGAAAGGTCGTCGTAACGAAAAGGAAAATCAAAGAGAACATCCTTAATGGTGTCGATATGCAAACGCGTAAAGTCTTTCGCTTTTGCAGCACCGATTCCCGGCACGAGTGAAATGGGCTTCTCTAACATAGTTTTGCAATCCTAGCAGAAAATCAGAAAAACACAACCCACAGTATACAGAAAGCGCAAAAGAAAAACAGGCGCCGAAGCGCCCGCCTAACTATTTATTTGCCAATAGGCTGAAAGATACCGTGAACATGTCGTCGATTACAGTGTCGCCAAGACTGTCAAAAAACTTTCCTGACCCGAATCGGATGTCCCAAAGCGTACGGTCGAGCGCCACTTCGCCGTCGGCTCGCAAGTCATCGCCAAGGGAATAAACGCGCACCGGAAACATCACTTCTTGCTCGATTCCTTTGATAACAAGTTTCCCTGTTACATTATAAAGTGTTGCGTCTTCGCTACTTGGTGAAATGTTTTCAAAAGAAAGCGTTGCGGTTTTGTGATTTTCTACGTCAAAGAAATCGGCAGATTGAAGATGTTTGGTAAGCATTTCTTCACCAGCATTTCGACCGGTTGAAGCAGTTGCGATACTCGTCATATCAAAAACCAATTCGCCAGAAATCACGCCATCATTCATTTCTACATTTCCAGAAGAAAGTTTCAATGAACCTGTATCTTTATAATCCACAATCAAGGTTTTGCGTCCTTCCCAATCAATGCGTGTTGATTCAGTGTCGGCGGTATAAACACCGTTTTCTACCGCTTCCCCTTCCACAATAACCGACGTTTCGGTTGCGGAATCGGTCGCATCATTCACTCGTTCTCCAACAAAATAATTACTGTATAAAACGTAACCTCCAATTAATAGGGCGATAACGCCAATAGCACCAAGAATCGATTTATTCATAGAATTCAGTTTAGTAATGGCACCTTATCATGTTTTTGTGCCATGGTGAATAGAAGTGGAATCGCGATCAAAGAACAGGTTTGCCGTCCATTCAAAGGCAATGCGGAAGCGTTTCGCGTTCGACGGGAATTTGAAGAAATACACCGTGCGCCATAACCACCACGCAAATTTTCCTTTCAAATGAATCGTGCCGATTTGCGCTGTGGCATGCCAAGCACCAAGCGAAACGAGGAGTCCCTTAAGCTTTGGGGTAAACGCGCGTGGTTGTTGATGATGAATAATGCGCAAAATGTTTTCTGCGACGACTTGTGCTTGTTGTGTAGCAATTTGCGCGAGCATGGCGTCTGGTGTATTGCGCGCAGCAACGTCGCCAAGGGCAAAGATATTTTTATGATTATGAAGAAGTAAGGTATCTGCCACCAATATACGACCCGATTCATGTACATCAAATGCCGGTGAACACGCAGGCACATTTGGTACAACGCCGATGGTTAAAATCGTTAAATGTGATGTGTAAGTTTCGCCTTTTTCGTTTTCGATACCGTTTGCAAAAAGACGTTTTGCTTTTGCATGAATGATTTCAACGCCGAGCTGCCGTAAACGATTCACGGCATCATTTTGCATCGATTTTGGAAATGCATACAAAGGCGTTGGCGAAGAAGTAATAAGTTGCACTCGTGGCGACATTTGTTGAAGCCCTAAACTTGCGCGTGATTCGCTTAATTGCCTTGCGTACTCGCTTAATTCTGCCACCGTTTCAACAGCCGTTGGCCCCGAACCAATCACGGCAATTTTTGGCGCGGTTTCGGAGTGCATAATCTGCAAAATTTGCGCACGAATCGCATTGGCGTCGGCAAGCGTTTTTAGCGGGTAGGCAAATTCGGAGCCCTCAATACTTGCATTCGAACGCGCGCCCGTTGCAATCACCAAAAAGTCATACGCCAATTTTTGCCCATTCACGACTACAACTTGCTTTGCCGCATCAACCCCATCTACCGAACCAATCACCAAATGCGCACCAATGCCAGCGAAAATATCGAAAAGCGATTCATTTACACTCGCCGGACTTAAAGAACCCGTTGCGACTTCGTGTAAAAGCGGCGTAAATAAAAAATCGGGTTTATCGTTCACTAAGGTAAGCGAAATTTCGCCACGTTTCACCACACGAAAAAGCCGGCGTGCCACCGACACTCCAGCAAATCCCCCACCAAGAATCACAACTCGCGGTTTTTCCATACCCGTCTTCTACCCCGCAAGGATTAATTTGTTACAAAA
>CAYZYJ010000030.1:0-4832 GCA_964482565.1 uncultured Gammaproteobacteria bacterium | reverse complement strand
TTGCGACAAAAACGTAAATAACATCGCCCCAATAATCACAAAAGCATTCGTACTAATCCCCGCGTCTTTCCCTCGCAATTCGCGTTCAATGCCAATAACTACACTCACACCAAGCGAAACAAGCAACATGAGCAAAAACGTCCATTCTTGTGGGGAAATGAAATCAAACATATGGATGATTATAGCATACGCTTGCGATAACCATCTGGGGGGGTAAAATGAGAATAATTAATTAAACAAATACTTAATATGAATTCTCATAAAATCATTATCGCTTTATTGTCGATACTCATTGTGCTCGCCGTCGCAAATCTTGCCGTGCTCATCGCAGCTCCTTCGATGTACAGTGAAAGCCTGGAAACGGAACAGACATATAACCAAAATCCAGTACCGGTAAATACAACAACTCCGGCACCAATAAAGACCTCAAATATTTTAGATTCAACAAAAGATGATCTTAGAGGCGCTTATTCATACACCACTCCCATTCCACTCGGCACCTTATATACAAGCAGCATCTATTCGTTCGCAATCGCATTTCCAGAGAATTGGGGAGCATTGCGTGAAGAAATACAAACAAATTTAGTACAGACGACCACAGGATTTGAAAATATTATACGTATATCCTCTGTAAATGACCCGAAACGTTCTATTGACATCTTCGTTGTTCAGGCAAAATACGCGAACGATCCTAATATCCTTGATTTGCCAGCCGTAAAAGTCGGTGCAATTGCAAACCGTTACGACTACTATATCTATTCTCCGGCCGACGCTTATGGAATGCCTGGTGTGGAGAGCGTTGAAGATGAGGCTCGTTTTGAAGAAATCTCAATAATTCGCTCGAGTTTTAAAACAGCGTTTTAAACACGTCGTTTAGCAAAATACAAAACAACCCGCAAAGGGTTGTTTTGTATTTTGCTAAACGATATTCGTAGAAACGGTAAAAAACCACTAATTCTCATCACTAAATATCTCAATGTATTTTTTATATGTGTAGAATTGAGCATATTTAACACTTTCATCCTTTGGTAAGAGAATGTCCATGGCGATAAATCTATCAATCACTGCTTGTGCACCTGCGCGAGTAAAACCAGTCCATTTTTGAACAAGTGATACATTCACAATCGGCTGATTATACAATTTTGGTAAAATCAAAACCGCACTTTCTGAAGCGCGTTTACCAAGTTTTTGAATCTTAATCATATCCTTTTCACGCAGAATGGTTATTTTTTCAACAGTACTTATCGCTTCTTTAGCAATCTCTATAACTCCATCTAAGAAAAAATCAACCCACTCTGTAACATCTCCATCTTCTCTATGATAACTAGCTAACTTTTGATAGTAAATTTGTTGATGTTTTTTGAAATAGGAAGACAAGAAAAGGACTGGCTTCTCTAAAAGACCAACTTTCCAGAGATAAAAGGTTATCAGCATTCTTCCCGTTCGTCCGTTTCCATCCGTAAATGGATGAATCGTTTCAAATTGGGCATGTATTAATCCCGCCTTAATAATATCAAGCACCGAATCCTCAGAGTGAATAAACTTTTCAAGATGATTTAATGCGCGATGCATAACTTCCACGGGTGGAGGCACAAATTTTGCATTAGATGGTTTAGTACCACCAATCCAATTCTGACTTTTACGGAACTCCCCAGGATAAGCATGATGAGTAGCTCGTGCTTTATGCATTAATTGCGTATGCAGTTCACAAATAAACCGTAAAGTAATTGGAAAATTATCGCTGGTAACCCGTTTTATTCCATAATTCAACGCTTGTATATAGTGCAAAATATCATCTACATCCTCTGGAATGTTTATATTTGACTGTACTTCTGCCTCTATGGCATCAACCATGGTCGCCATCGTTCCCTCAATCTGACTTGACGAAGCAGCATCCTTTCTTAAATACATGAGCAGGAAAAAATCAGCGTCGGGGAGTAGTTTGGTGATACCGTCTAATTTACCAAGCAGACGAGTCGCCTCATTGCTTTTCTTAATTATTTTAGCATCAAAATTAAATCCCTCCGTTGGAGGAAATGGATTGGGAATAAAGGCTTTAAATCCTTCTTTTTGTGCTTTATTAATACCAACTTGCATTCGTTTGTTTACATCTTTTAATTAAAGTATACAAAGTGTATATGTTTGTATACATTCAGTCAAGTAATGTATACAAATCCTCACCCCCCTTTGGGGTTTTCTCTCTCATAATATAAAATACCGTAGAAAAACTACGGTATTTTATGGCGGAGTCACGTCGTAACAAATGATTGATTATCCATATGTAAAGTCATTAAATATTTGTAAAAAACTTATTCTACAGATTTCTTAAAAACGATCTTATTTTCCATTGTATTAATTTCAACCATACCTCCATTTGGTATAGTAACCATTGGATCCGTGTGTCCAAAATCTACATCATACATGACAGGAAACTGAGCTTTCGAAAGATATAGGTTTAGAACATTTTCAATAGAATTCGCAGGTGTAAAATTTGATTCTTCAGAAAATCTACCAATAACTAGACCGGCAATTTTATTAAACCATCCAAGTTGTTTACAGTGACAGAGAAACCTGTCAAACAAAGCAGGTGTAGTTGTTTCATCATCCTCAATAAACAAAACTTTATTTGTCATTTCAGACAAATACTGAGTACCTTGTAAAATTAAAAGGGTTTGAAGATTACCTACTATCACCTCACCAAACGCAGTGCCTTGATGAAATACTTTTATCCCACTGTTATATTTTTTTATTCGATGATCACTATCTTTTCTAAGAAAATATAAGTCGTCTGCATATTCGCCTGATGGTTGAACGAGTACTTCTTCTTGAGGCTCAATACACATCTTTTCAAAATAGCTCCAGGTATAATCAAATGGTTCCGGTTTTGCAAAAGAAATACCTCCAGGTCCTGAAAATGTAATCAGGCCTGTCTTTGTAGTAATGGCTGCTGTTAACGCAGTTGTATCAGAATAACCAATAAAAATTTTTGGGTTTTTCTTAATTAATTGATAATCCAGATGATCAAGAAGTTGATTAGTATTAACACCGCCCCAGAAAGCCATAATGCAACCAATGTCATCTCTTTGAATGAAATCATGGATATCTTTGACCCTGTCAGCAATTGTTCCTGCGGTATATTTCTGTGTTTGTATTTTCACTGAACGGCCTTCTATGACTTGAAATCCTTTACTTCTTAAATATTTATAGCCTCTATTTATAGTGCCTTCAAGACAAACACCTGAAACAGGATCGGCTGGCGCGATCATTCCTATCGAATGATTTCTATCAAGTCTTGGAGGTAAGATTTTTCTTATCATATTTTATTCATCCTTCTACCAAAGTGTTGCACTAATAGACTCCATGAGTCAAATATATCCCATATGGTTGCGGAGATTTAGTTGGATTGTATACAAACTATACGATTGGTTTACTTACTCTCTCCGCTAAACAAAAAACCCCAGAATACCTGGGGGTTTTTGTGGCGGTATGTTCTGGACAAAGTTCGAATGTATTTTGAACAAAACCTAATGATGAATGAATCATTCCGCCACTGCCTCGCTTCACTCGGCAACACCGAAGAAAAATATTCCTTGTTTTTCTGATATGGTGGTGGTGAAATTTTTCTTGAAAAAGGAAAGGACATTTTTCTTCGGTGTTCTGCCCTCCAAGTATTCGGGCAGGTGGCGGAACAATGCGGACGAAGTTTTGGCAAAACTATTTTTTGGGGAAAGGATTTGCCAAAACTTCGGCTCATTTGTTTTTGAATTCGGATGTCGCACATGGAAAAGGAGGGGTTTGGGCGGGGTTAAATTATGGATAAGTTTCAACATCTTTTAATCTTGGATACAAGATAGAATCTTTGATATCATTACGACATAAACTCCAAGTAATAAATCGTTCTATTCCTAAGCCAAAACCGGAAGTAATTTTATAATATGGGAGTTTCCGTAAATTTATATACCATTCGTACGGTTCTAATTTTATATTTTGTCGAGCCAATGACTCCGCCATTTCTTGGCAATCATCTTGCCTCTGACCACATCCAACTATTTCTCCACCAAAAGCATCTTCAATTATTGGAGGAAAAATAAGATCAGCATTAATCACCTTGTTTGGCTTATTTTGGTCTGGTTTTTGGTAAAAAGCGACTCTGTCGCGATCATAATTTCTAATCCAAAAAGGAGTATTAAAATTAAAAATTTCAGCTAATTTAATTTCTCCCTCTGATGAAATATCGCGTCCAGATTCAGTAAAATTAACTAAAGTTTTATTACCACTTTCTACTAAAGCATTAACAGCTTCATCGAATGAAATCTCTGGGAATTTATTTAACCCCACTATCCCATTGAGACATGTCATGGTTTTTTCAGAATTCAAACTTATTCTTTCTAAAATGTTAGGCATTAAAATTAATGTTTTCGCTAAAATTTTAATATATTCCTCAATTATTGGAATTAATTGTTCTATATCACCTTTAATCTCAGCCTCACAATGAAAAAACTGATTCAGGTGTCTTTTGTCTGGTTTCTCACCTCGCATCGACGGTAAATAACAATAAACTTTATCTATTCCATTCAACAATAAAGGTTCAAATCCAAATTGAGAAGAGTCAACTAGATTTGAATCATATTTTCCAAATTTAATTGGAATTGCTTCTGAATCCGACCCGGGACCCATTGGAGATGAGATGCTGGGAGTAAGCATAAACAAGTCAATATTTTTCGCATTTTGTATTGTCCCAAAATAATAATCAGAAGCAATTTTTATATAATGCCTTGGTGTTATTAGTGCTCTAAAATATCCGCTTTGTGTTAAATCTAGGTAATGAGTTT
>CAYZYJ010000029.1:0-11174 GCA_964482565.1 uncultured Gammaproteobacteria bacterium | reverse complement strand
GCCTCGAGCAGAACATGTTCTGGGGCCTGCGAATCGGCGCTATCGGCATCGGTACCGCAGTGGTCATCGCCTTCGTCTCGGCAACACTTCCGTTCATTGGAGTTCTCTCCAAAGGCACGGTAGAGGTTGCTACGGCGAAGAGCGTGGAACTCGTCGCGAGCGTGAAGGGCGGGAGCGACCGTGAGAACGGAAGCCAACGTACAGGGTTGCCCGAAGCGGTGATCACGTCTCCTGAGCCTGAAAGGGTGCAGGTGAACGTGGTTCCGCAACAGGCGCCTTCTGCCCCGGCGAGCAAGTTGTCGCCGGCAGAAGAAGCGCGTCTAGACGACCTTCGCAAGAAGTTCGGGTTCGACAAATAACCCTCGTAAGGGGTGGAGTATGCAGAACACTGCAATCCACCCCTTTTATTTTTGCACAGCTTATCCACAAAGGCTTAGCCTCATTTGGAACAGGTTTTAGGAATTAGGGTTTAGGTGATAGTGCGAAAAAGTTTTTATTAATTGGCTAAAGTCAAACAAAAAAATCAGCAAATAGCTGATTTTTCATGCATCGTTTCGCTTTGAGTTATCTACAGAGGCTTCGCCTCATTTTTAATTCCAATCCTTCGGATAGGGAATAGTAAGTACAATTTCTTGCGGATTGGTGGCTGTTGTAAAGGCGAATGTGGTAGAGCAAAGACCAATGGCTCGGCCATACAATTTTTGTGTGGCGCCATATTTATAATCTCCTAAAATAGGGTGACCAATGGCCGAAAGTTGCGCACGAATTTGGTGAAAACGCCCTGTTTGTAAATGCACCTCAATCAAGGTTTTTTCTGCAAATCGTTTTACAATCTTATAACGCAAAATCGCTTCCTTCCCACCTTCTTGAGGCTTTAGTGTTGCAATCGCTTTTTTGTCGACGCGATTTTTTGTAATAAAATGCGTTAACTTTTGCGTTTCATGTTCAAGCACCCCTTCAACAAGGGCGTGGTAAACCTTTTTTACTTTTCTTTCTCGCACCTGTTTTGCCAAACGCGAAGCACCTTTACTTGTTTTTGCAAAAAGAATAATCCCACTCACATTGCGGTCGAGTCGGTGAATTAATCCTAAAAATACGTCGCCTGGTTTTTGGTCGCGTACTTTAATAAACGCTTTTACCATATCCATTAAAACTGGCGCATCGCTTCCATCACTTTGAACCAAAATTCCTGCGGGTTTAAAAACCGCAATTAAATGATTATCTTCGTACAAAATTTCTAATGCTTCTTTCATATTTATGATTGTTCCCAGCGAGCAAAAATGCCGCATGGCAAGACACGATTTGTTGATTCTTCGGCTATGGTTAATTCGCCAAAAGTGGTGGTTCCACCAAAACGTTCGGTTAAAAAGTCGAGGTTTTGTTTATACGCGAGGGCAGAGTAGCCAGAGGCATAACCATTTGCAAGAAAGAATACAGGTTTATCTGCCAATAATTCACGGCAAAGGGTGAGTAATTCTACAAAGTGTTCTTCTATTTTCCACACCTCTTTATTTGGCCCATGCCCGAATGCTGGTGGGTCAAGAATAATTCCTTCATATTTGCGTCCCCGGCGAATTTCGCGTTTCACAAAACTCATGGCGTCATCTAAAATATACCGAATTGGTGCGTCACCCAATCCTGATTGTTCGGCATTATCTTTTGCCCATTGAATGGCTACCTTTGAACCATCTAAATGCACCACTTCTGCGCCTGCTTTTGCTGCAGCAAGACTTGCGCCACCTGTATAGCCAAAAAGGTTCAGCACGCGTACAGGCTTTTGCGCGCCTTTCACACGTTCCATAATCCACGCCCAATTTGGTGCATGTTCAGGGAAAATACCCGTATGTTTAAAAGCGGAAAGCCGAATCCAAAAGGTTAAATCTGCATACTGAATGCTCCAGCGGTCGGGGAGTGATGCCTTTGTTTGCCAAACGGCTTTTTCGGTGCGCGCAAAAACAGCCCCCGCTTTTTGCCATAGTTGCGGTTGATTTTTAGGCCAAAGCGCTTGTGGGTCGGGACGCGAAAGAATCACATCGCCAAAGCGTTCGAGTTTTTCGCCGTCGCCTGAATCAAGTAAGGCGTAATCTTTCGTAGGTACTGCTGTTAAAATGGTATAGTTCATAGAGTCGTTTATGCATGCTATAATACTTACACTATGAGAATTAAAAAAGCCATCATTCCGGTTGCCGGCATGGGAACGCGATTTTTGCCTGCTACCAAGGCTCAACCAAAGGAAATGTTGCCCGTCGTTGATAAACCCGTGATTCAATATATTGTCGAAGAAGCGGTTGCGGCAGGAATTGAGGAAATCATTTTCGTTACCGCCATTGGAAAACGCGCGATCGAAGATCATTTTGATCGTAATTTTGAATTGGAATACCGTTTAGAACAAAAAAACAAACACGAGGAATTAAAGCAAATTTCTAAATTAGGAAAGCTGGCAAAATTCGCCTTTGTACGCCAAGCCAAGCCACTTGGCGACGGGCATGCCATTCTTTCGGCTTTGCCATTTATTGCCGAAGACGAAGCAGTTGCCGTGCTTTTTGGCGACGATATTATTTATTCGCCACGCACACCTGCTATTGGTCAGCTTATTAAAGTGTATGAAAAGTACGGCGCGCCAGTTGCTGCTATTCAAGAAGTGCCTAAAAAAGATGTGTCGAGTTATGGCGTAATCGGCGGCAAAAAGATTGATGAAAAAGTGTGGGAAGTTACTGAATTCGTAGAAAAGCCGGCAAAAGAAGATGCGCCAAGCAATTTAGCGATTGTTGGACGATATGTGTTAACGCCAGAATTATTGCAACGCTTGCCAAAACAAAAGCCTGGCAAAGACGGCGAAATTCGTTTGGCGGACGCATTTATTTCGCATTTGAAAGAAAAGCAACCAATGTACGGATGCAAATTTGATGGCGAACGATTCGATTGCGGAAATAAATTGCAATTCATTATTGCGCAAATCGAACTCGGATTGCATCACCCGGAAGTAAAAAAGAAATTGCGTAGCTATATTCAACAACGCTTTTTATGATGTCTTTCAAACGAGGAATTGCTCTTACATCCCTTTTCGCAGTCGTGATTTTAACGGGCCAAGGGTGCGTTAGTTCGGGCCCACGCGAAGTGGAATCGGTGCCGGTTACGCTTGAGTATTGGCGAGTATTTGATGACCGCAATGCATTTGATCCAATCATTGCAGCGTATCGTTCGGCGCATCCAAACGTCACTATCAATTACCGTCGTGTGCGGATTGAAGATTACGAAAAGGAATTGGTGCGTGCATTAGCCGAAGGGCGAGGACCGGATTTGTTTTCGGTGCATAATACGCAAATGCGTGAAATGCAGGATTTACTTTTCCCAATGCCCGCAACGCTTACCATTTCTGAACAACAGGTTTCTGGCGGAGGATTTAACCGCAAAGTGAGTACCTTTGAAAAACAAGTTACCACGCCGTCGATTCGTACCATTACGCAAAACAATGTAGCGCAAGTGAGTGAAGATGTGATTTTGCCGTATCGACCAGATCCGCGCGCCGACGCCGCAAATCGTGTTTTTGGTTTGCCACTTTCAGTAGATAGTTTGGCGCTTTACTACAATAAAGATTTGCTCGATGCTGCCGGAATCGCAACACCACCACGCACTTGGACCGACTTCCAAACCGCGGTGCAAGCACTCACGGTGTATGACGCCGAGGGGAATGTTGCGCAATCAGGCGCTGCCATTGGAGGCGCACAAAACGTAGAACGCAGCGCCGACATTCTTTCGCTTTTAATGATGCAAAACGGCACGCAAATGGTTGATGACCGTGGCCGCGTTTCTTTGCACCTTGTGCCAGCAGAATCTACCGACCAAATTGCACCTGGCCTTTTAGCAACGGAGTTTTACACCGATTTTGCAAATCCTACGAAGGCGGTTTACACATGGAATTCTGGCCGATCAACCTCGTTTGAGGCATTTGCCAATGGTCAAACCGCTATGTTCTTTGGCTATAGTTACCATGCACCACTATTGCGTACAGCAGCACCTCGGTTGAATTTCGACGTTGCTCCAATGCCACAAATCGATGGATCGCGCGAAATCAACTTTGCGAATTACTGGATTGAAGGCGTTTCAGCACAATCGCAAAATCCAGATTGGGCATGGGATTTTCTGCTTTTCGCTGCGGAACAAGAACAAGTGGTAACGTATTTAAATACGGCGCAAAAACCAACAGCCTTGCGTGCCTTAATTCCGCTACAAATTGAAGATGAAATCGTTGGCGTTTTTGCAAGCCAAGCATTAACGGCAAAGCATTGGTACAAAGGAAAAGATATTGAGGCGGTAGAAAAAGCGTTGCGCGATGTAATTACAGGATTCCTTGCTTCGCCCCCTGAGCCGCAGGACTTGCTAAGTAATGCCGCGCGCATTATTTCACAAACCTATTAACACCATTACAGCCTTCGGGCTGTTTTTGGTATAATGATTGATATGCGACGTATTCATATTTTGTTCATTGTTTTGATTGGATTATTTGGAGGATTTGCGTTTACGACAGAAGCGAACGCGCAAGGTGAAGTGTGTCGGCGAACGGCAGAAGATAATCGTACACTTTGTTTGGCAGCTTATGCACAAGCGCATCAGGCTTGTTTGGATTTAAACGATCAAACCGATGAGCAATGCGATGCTGCACGCGATTTTTTCCGAGATGATTGTGAAAACGACTATCAAGCAGCAATTGCGCTTTGCCCAGCCGCATCAACGCAACCAACCACACCTGCACAACCTGCGCCGCCGAGTATTGGCGAACAATTCCAATCGATTCAAGAACAAGGAATCATTTTTGCTAATATTTGTGAAAGTCGTATAGCAGATTGTGAATGTCGTGATGTTGGAAATTGTTCCTTGAATGATATTTTGCAAGTGGCCGTGAATGTGATGATTTTTATTCTTGGCATTTCTGGAACTGCGGTTTTATTGATGTTTGTGTACGGCGGATTTTTATGGCTCACTTCGGCTGGTCGGCCAGACGCCATTACAAACGGCAAGAACACCATGATTGGTGCCGTGGTTGGGCTGATTATCATTTTCGGTTCATACGCAGCTATTACGCTTTTGATTGGCGTTTTGCGCACAGGTTCGATTCCGACAGGGGATTTAGAAGAAGTGGTTGGTGGTGATTCCGGAAGTGTGATTGATACGGCTCGATAATTTTAAAACGGTTTGCTATACTGTAGCTATATGAATCCACGTTTCGCCTTCATCGCTTTGCTTCTTTTTTCCGCACCGCTTCAAGCGAAGGCGCAAGTTGTGCTCACAAATCCACTCGGCACAAGCGATGTGCGTTTAATTGCGGCAAATTTGATTCAGGGTGCGCTTGGGCTTTCGGGAACCGTTGCGCTCATTATGTTCATTTACGGCGGTATTGTGTGGATGACAAGTGCAGGTAACCCAGAAGCAATTACAAAAGGAAAGAAAACGCTTGTATGGGCGGTTCTTGGAATTATTGTGATTATGTCGGCGTTTGTGATTGTACGCACGGTATTTGAGGCGATTTTAAATCCAGCCGGAGTTTAATTATATGAAAAAACGTCTTTCCTTTGCCCTCATTGCTACCTCGGCCTTTTTGCCAAGCTTGGCATTGGCGCAAGATTTAGGAGAAGTTGCTGAAAGCGGAATGGGCCCTGAGGCGACTATTGGCAATTTAGTGCAGATTTCCCTCGGGTTTTTGGCGGTTATTGCGACCATCGTGATTATTGCTGGTGGATTTAAATGGGCAACCGCAAGCGACAATGATGACGCTTTACAAGAAGCAAAAACTCTTGTGTTTTCTGGCTTAATTGGGCTTGCTGTAATTTTGAGCGCATGGGTGATTGCGTTTTATGTGATCAATGCTTTAACCCGCGCAAATATTTAGTATGCAGAATCTTTTTCTTAAATTATTCTCGCCCGAAGTAGCACTCGCCTTAACAACTGGGGACACAGGAATTATTGAAACAGGTACTGCTGTGTACGGAAACGAACAAGCGACGGTTAGTTTAGGGTATTACCTTGGAAATAACATTATTGTTCCGTTATTTGGATTGCTCGGTATCATATTTCTTTTGTTGATGGTTTATTCTGGGCTCATTTGGATGACGAGCGCCGGTAATTCCGAAAGCGTTGGCAAGGCAAAGAAAACCATGGTGCATGCGGTAATTGGATTATTTATTCTTATTCTTTCTTACGCACTTACTCGTTTGGTATTCCAGGCGATAGCTGGGGACTTATAATATGCGCCAATTCCTCTTCTTACTTTTATCTGCAACCCTCCTTTTTCCATCGCTCGCTTTTGCCAGGGTGCAGTATTATGATCAACTGAATGACACTGGCACTGCCGTGTATGGTTCTGCTGATGCTCCGGAAGGGAATTTTTTTCTCATTGTTGGAGGATTGCTTAATGCCATTTTAGGATTGCTTGGTTTAGTGCTTTTTGTGATGATTATTTATGGAGGTTTTTTGTGGATGACGGCTGGCGGCAATACCGATAAAGTAAAACAAGCAAAAGATATTTTATTAAATGCTGTTATTGGATTAGTTATCCTCGTTGCTGCTTTTGCCATATCGACGTATGTGGTATCATTGTTATCACAGGCGCTCGTAGGTGGAACTTCCACATAGGGTTAGCCCATAATTAATCATTCTTCACATAGAATTCTATGATGAAAGCAAAATCATATGGTGCGCTCGCTTTCTTGCTCAGTGCTCCAGCAGTATTGCTTGGTGCGCGACAGGCGTTAGCGGTAGATTTGGGAACAGGTCTTGGAGACGTTGGAGGCGAAGCTGGACTCAGCGACGCAGATCTTCCAGAAGTTATTGGAGGATTGATCCGAACCGGTCTTGGACTTCTTGGACTCATCCTTCTTGTAATCGTGCTTTACGCAGGATTCCTTTGGATGACCGCTGGTGGAAACACTGACAAAGTTGGTCAGGCAAAATCTTTACTTATCAACGCTGTTATTGGTCTTATCATTACCGTAGCAGCATACGCAATCTCTGGATTCGTTGTAGACGCTATTGCTGGCGCAGGACTCTAAGAGTTAATAAAAATCCTCCATCGAAAGATGGGGGATTTTTTGTTATACTCTTTCTATGCGAGCTTTTTTCTCGAAATATTTTTTACTTATTGCTGGTTTGTTGTATATTTTTTTTATTGGTTTAATTGCTACGCTCTTTTTTTATCAAGATATAAAACAGGTGATCCGCGAAGATATTCGCTACTCCGTAGAGATTTTAAAAATATCTCTTGACGCAGACATAGTACAGAAACTCATTGAATCAGATTCTGTAAACAACGATCCGATATATAAAAAATTACGCACTCAATTTCTTCATCTTCAAGAATCATTAGAAGAAAAGAACTTGCGATGGGTGTATGTGATGAAGCAGGATATTGAAGGCATTACATTTTTATTAGATTCCGTGCCAAATGAAGATGTTGGGCATAGTGAACCAGGCGTTGTGTATGAGTTGCCTCCGCAGGCCGTTTTTCAAGCTTTTACTACAGGTGAGCATCAATTTACAGGTCCGTTTACAGATGAATACGGTACGTATTATTCGTCGTTCATTCCAATTACAAACCCGAACGGACACGTTCTTGGGGTCATAGGTGCCGATATGGAGGCGACGGTTTATCGTGCTTTAATTTTTAATCATTTGCTATTGCCGATTATATCCACTGTATTTTTTGCAATATTATATATTTTTCTTTACCTATATCTCGCGCACCTGAATCATATCGAAAAACTTCGGTCGGAATTTATTTCGGTCGCAGCTCATCAATTGAAAGCTCCTATTACAGGACTTCGCTGGATTGGGGAAGAATTATTAAATGATGAAAACATCCGTATCTCAGCCCCTCAAAAAGAAAACGTTTTAGAGCTAAATAAAATTATAGACCATCTTCATGATTTGGTTAGATCACTCCTAAGCGCATCTCGTTTAGAGACAGGGAAGGTGAAAATACATAATAAGGATGTCGATCTTGAGCGTTTGATCACTGAAGAGCTACATTTGCTCAAACCAATCTTCAACGGCAAGAAACAAAAAGTGTCTTTTATGGCAAAAGGCACCCACCTGCATGCAGTTTCTGATCCACTTATTTTGAAAGAGGTAGTGAATAACTTGTTAACAAATGCGAACAAGTATACACAGGTGCATGGCTCTGTCTCAATATCCCTAGAGGAAAAAGCACATATTATAGAATTGCGCGTAGCAGATAACGGGTACGGCATCCCGACTAATGAACAGAATCGTTTATTTGAAAAGTTTTACCGCGGGACAAATATTGTCGAATTAGAAGAAGATGGGAATGGGCTCGGTTTATACTTTGTAAAAAACGTTCTCAATCTACTCAAGATTCCCATTTCTTTTTCGTCCGAAGAAGGAAAAGGAACAGAATTCACTCTTTTTATTAAAAAACACTCCTCTTGAAAGTTAAGCGGTAAACGAGTAGTTTGTACTTGCATTGAATATGAATATCGTGGAGAGGTGCCAGAGTGGTCGAATGGGCTTGACTCGAAATCAAGTGTATCTTTACAGGTACCGAGGGTTCGAATCCCTCCTTCTCCGCCATAGAAAAATACACTAGTTTGCGCAGTTACGTTGTTGTCAGTCTGCAAATGTCCTCACCGTACATTCTAGTACGCCTCGGACATTTTCGACTGCCGCCTAGTACCTGCATCAAACCAGTGTATTTTTCGTCCTCCGCCAAACAAAAATACCCAGAACATCTGGGTATTTTTGTTTGTGATATACTTATCATTATTCGCTATAATAAGAGAAATCTATGGAACAAAACCATCCAAATGATTTGCTGGTAAAGTACGCCATTTTAGGTCGAACATTCGGCGTATTTGTGTTTTTACTCGGCCTATCGGTGTACGCTGGCTATTTTTTGAATAATATCGCATTAAAATCGCTGATACCAGGAATTGTTGCCATGAATCCTGCAACTGCATTTGCCTTTCTGTGTGCCGGTGCCTCACTTTTCTTATTAACGCTCGACCGCCGATATGCAAAAGTCGGCCAAACACTGGCTTTAATCACCTTGCTAATTGGCGGAGCAAAAGTAGTGAGTGTTCTTTCTGGTTTTGATGTCTATTTTGATCATTTACTTTTTCCTACACAACTTGATGACGCAGCGACTGGTTACCAAAATCGCATGGCACCAAATACAGCGTTAAACTTCTTCTTGGTTGGTTTGGGACTTTCGTTTTTACATCGTCGTTTTAACGAACACATAGGACATGGGTTGATTTTGGCAACGTTCTTTATTGGATTATTGACGTTTATTGGGTACTTGTTTGAAGTGAGTTATTTTATTGGCGTTGCGCGTTATATTCCTATGGCGCTGAATACTGCAATTGGGTTTATGATGCTAACTGTTGGGGCATTATTCGCTTCTGGCAATTGTGGGTTAATGCAAATTGTCTTTTCTCGCGACGCCGGGGGATTTATTGCCCGTCGTTTATTGCCAGCAGCCATTGCCATGCCAATTCTTTTTGGACTTTTATTTAACAATGGCCGAGTAAGCGGTATTTACACGGCGGAACTTGCAACGTCGCTACTTGTTTTGGCAAATAGTATTTTGTTTACCATTTTGGTTTGGCGATTGGTGGCAGAAGTGAATGTAAAGGATCACGCCCAAAAAGAAGCGTGGGGTAAATTAGCCGAAGAAAAACAATTAGCACAAACCCTGCTTTCAAGTATTGGTGACGGAGTTATTGCTATTGATCGCGATTGGCGCATTTTTTTGTGGAATAAAGCGTCCGAAGAACTTTCTGGCTACACGGCAAGCGAAGCGATTGGTGAACGGTTTGGCGACGTGGTGCGGTTTTTGCGTGAACATGACCGTAAGGAAAATACAGGCTTTATTTATGACGCCATGCATGAAGGGCAGATAAAATTTATGGAAAATCATACCGTCATGATTCGCAAAGATGGTTCTGAATTACCGGTTGGAGATAGCGCGGCACCGATTTTAGATGAAAACGGCAAGGTACAAGGCGTGGTAATTGTATACCGAGACGCAACGCAAGACCGTGAAGACAAAATGTTGCGATCGAGCTATTCATACGCTTCGCATCAATTACGCACCCCAGTAACACAAGCGTTATGGAGTCTAGAAGTTGCAAAAGATGAAAAAGACATGGACAAGTGTTTAGATGGCGTAAAAATGGCATATATTGCCATGAAAAGCGTGCAAAAGCTTGTTGCGGCATTGGTAGAGGTTTCGGTGATTGAACAAAAAACGCTTTCACCAAAATTAGAACAGGTGAATTTACCTTCTGTTGTGAAAGAAGTGGAAAAAGAAGTGGCTGAAGCATTGCCAGAACGACGCATTTCTCTTAAAACAGAAATTCCACCAGCGCATGAAGTGTTGTTTACCGATCAAACATTATTGCGACGAATTTTGCGTGAAGTCATTGAAAATGCGATTGTGTACAGTAAAACGGACTCGGAAGTGATTGTAGCGGTACGACCCGACGAACGTGGATCATTGCTTGAAATTAAAGACCAAGGAATTGGAATTGCCGAGGAACAAAAAAGCTTGGTATTTACAAAGTTTTTCCGAGGAAGCAATTTAGAAGCAGATATTCCTGGAGCTGGGCTTGGGCTTTATTTGGCAAAGCAGTATGCTCATATATTGCAGGCAAAAATGTGGTTTGAATCTAAAGAAGGAGAAGGGTCGGTTTTCTACATTCTCTTTGAACAAAAAAATTCGCCGAAATAAATCGGCGAATTTTGTTAATTGGTGCGAAGAAGGGCGACCATGGTGCCGTCACATAAAGCACTTCCTTGTTTTGCGTAGGAAAACGCGTCTGAAATTGCGTCTTTATACGTTTTTGTATTGTTTACCAAACACTGTAATTCGCTTTTTGCAAAATCTACGCTCGGGTGTTGCGTATAGGTGATTTTTACCACGCATCCAGAAGGTGTTTTTTGCAAAATATCCATGCGCAACATCACACCATTTTCTGCCAATACCTTTGTATCTGGCTTGCACTCCGCAAAATGCTCTTCAAAACATCCACCAAAGGCACAATCGGTTGTGGCTTTCTGCTCTGCAATGACCTGTGGTTTTGGAGTATATGTAGGCGAAGTGTACGAATATTGGCGAGGGGTAAAATCAGTGGAGTCTGCCGTTGTTTCCACAGGTTCTA
>CAYZYJ010000028.1:0-11356 GCA_964482565.1 uncultured Gammaproteobacteria bacterium | reverse complement strand
TTTACGCCCTTCACCACCCTTTTTCAAGAGGTGAGTTACTAAAAATTACATTAATCCTTTGAGTTTTTGATTGAAAAAGAAATATTTTCAAGTGGGTAATTGATGCGTTCAGATATTTTACTCAAAAAATTAACTATTGAATTTGCGCTCATCCCGCCCTCAACAAATTTTAAAGGTGAAAACTCTAAAGAACTTCTCAATGGTTTGTTTACATCAAAATACCATTTAAACTCTTGACTCTTTTGAATGTCGGAAAATTGAGTTGGGGAAAAATCATGTAAAAACCGACAAACGTTTGTGAGTAAATCTCTCCATGTTTTTAATTCAATTCCCTTCTCATTATTATCTAAATACAGACGAGAAGGTTTGCTTCCACTAAAACTATCTTCACTAGTTAAATCAAAAATTTGTTCTTCTATTGTCGGCTTTGTATAAGATGTTTTAGGAAATGGCCAAATATCCTTAGCATTTATTATTAAATCTTTTGCTCTTTCGACTATTGTCTCCTCATTCCAAATGGTAAGATCTGCTAATTTATAATTTAATTTTAATCTACTTGTCTGAAAATCAATTCGTTGCTTTTCTTCAAATGTATTATTGGACAATTCTGAATTTTTTGCGGTTAGACTTAAGTTTCCTAACGTATGTAAATATTTCTTATGTATTTCCTGCCAGTCTGCTCCTAATTTATTCTTCCACTCCTTTGTGAGTGTCTGTGGCATTATATGCTCGACTGTTAATTCATCAATATTTATAGGGTAGGCGGATTTGTAATTCTCTAATGATTCTAACAAAAAGTTTCTATTCTTAGCTTGCAGCCTATAAACTTCTTTGGTTATTAGCGCATTTTCGAATTCTTCGTTATTTGGTAATCTTTGAGAGACTCTTTTTTCTAAAAGTATGTAATTCAAAATATCTAAATAATTTTCTTTCCAAGAATATTCTTTTTTTATGTCTTTAGAAAGTACAATAAACATTTTGTTTAAACCTTGTGTGGTGTTATCTACTAATATCTTTCTGAAAGCATAACTTTCTATAGTTATTAAAATATCCTTAACCGCTTGTTCAGTTAAAATACCGTGCTTTAAATCATGAAAAACATCTAATAGGTACGGGTGCGATACTGTAAATTCAAGTTTATTAAGTCTGCTCAGTTGAGTATTCACGATATCATTAGGGTAATCATTTATTTGAACCAACCAACTATAAATCTCAGCGAAATATAATAAATCGACTAAGATGGACTCCTTTTCCTTGTTAAAGTTTTCTAAAGAGAATTTTTTAAAGATAGTATAGACATCCTCTTTTTTTACCGACAACTTAGTTTGAAAAATTAAGTAATTGCGAACGAACTCTGCAATGTTACCAGTTAAGTTTTCGATTTTAATCCAATAGGTCTTATACAGCTTTTCTTGTTCCGCTGGCTGTAAATCCATTAAAATATAATTTCGAATCAAATCTCCAGCCGTTAGATCAACACCGGTGGAATTTAAACTTTCAAAAATTAATTGTGGGTCATCTTGAGCTCGATCTAAATTTATTAAAACGATCTTTAATTTTTTAAAAGCATCAAAGACTTCTTTTGGCGTCAAAGTTTCAGATGTTATTTTTTCATAAAAAAAGTTGTAATTACTTACTATATTTGAATTAGCATTTTTAGCGTTTCCGTTTGTAAAAAGATTTTCAAAGTATTCTTTATCTTGTTTATTTGGCTTCAGTCTAATTCTTTTATCTTGATCAGGAGAATATTTATTAATCAAAAAATCTAAAATTTGTTCGGATAATATGTTTTCTTCTGTAGTTTTATCTTCTTTGTTTTTTAAAAAAACATGTAAAGCAATCAATAAAATGGAGGCTGTAGTTAATCGCTGTTGGCCGTCAATAACCGTGTATTCATCAAGCAAACCGCTCGCAATAGTAACAAGGGTACCTAAAAAATGGTCAACTCTGGTGTTGTTTTTCAAATCAACCAAATCGTCCCATAATTTTTGGCAATTAATTCTAGTCCATGCATAATCTCTTTGATACACAGGAATTACAAAACTCTTTCCTGAACCTTCTAAAAATTGATAGATCGGCAATTGTTGAACTTGCATAAATTTTGATCATTATAATTTCAATACCTCGCTTGAAGAATCTAAAGCGACAGCCTTAAATGAAAACCCCGTAATTAATCTTCTTTCAACTTACGCCCTTCACCACCCTTTTTCAAGAGCCTTACCTTCACTAAACCCTGAATACGTTTGCACGCCAACAATTGCTTTTTCGCTGAACTCACGCAAATTCTGTGCGCCGGAATAGGTGCAGGCACTGCGAACGCCGGCTGTTATTGCGTCAATAATGTCTTCGGCGCTTTCTTCGCCCTTTTTCAAATAAAGCCTCGACTGACTAATCCCTTCTTCAAAATACGCACGTTCGGCTTGTTTAAAGGCGTCTTCACCACTCGCACGCGAAAGCACCGCCCGTTTTGAAGCCATGCCGTAACCCACTTTATACAATCGACCCTCGGCATCGCGCTGAATATCGGCTGGGCTTTCATACGTTCCTGCAAACCAAGAACCAACCATTACCGAGCTGGCACCCGCCGCAAGCGCCAATGCTACATCGCGCGGATTCCGCACACCGCCATCTGCCCAAACACTCGCCCCAAGCTTTTTGGCAGCTTCGGCGGTTTCTTTTACGGCACTAAATTGAGGCCGCCCAACACCTGTTTTCATGCGCGTGGTACACATCGCCCCGGGGCCGATACCGACTTTTAAAATCGTTGCTCCCGCACTTACCAAATCTTGCACAGCATTTGCGGTTACAATATTGCCAGCAACAATTGGTACGTCTGCCCCTAAAACACGGCGTGTTAATTGCACCGCGTCGAGCATGCGCTTTTGGTGCCCATGCGCTGCATCTATTACAAATACATCGACGCCAATTTGTTTTAACCAATCAATATATTCTTCGGTTACCGCATTTGCGCCAATCGCTACCGACGTTAATAATTCCCCTTTCTGATTTACAGCAGGCTTATGCATATGCGAACGTAACGCACCTTTTTTTGAAAGAATCCCGATCATTTTTCCTGATTCATCGATTGCTGGCGCCACATTTAATCGCTTTTCATGCAAGTAAATAAAGGCCGATTTCGGGTCAATACGCGCTGGCACGCTCAAAACTTCCTTAGTCATTATGCTTTCTAAACTTGCAAATCGATCGCGACCATCGGCATCTTTTTCGGTAACAATCCCAATTGGTTTACCGGCGGAATCAACCACCATAATCGCCCCGTGTGAACGTTTGTAAATCAAATTCATGGCCGTTTGTAACGATTCTTCGGCATGCAAAGCGACCGGGGTATCAAAAAACGTATGCCTGCTTTTTACAAATCCAATCACTTCTTGCAAGCGTTTCCTGTCCATATCTTGCGGCAAAACCACCAATCCTCCACGCCGCGCTACGGTTTCCGCCATGCGTTTACCTGCCATGGCGGTCATATTCGCAATCACAATCGGATTGGTAGTGCCAATTTGTTCACTCGGCGTTAAATCAACGTCCATGCGCGAAGGAATGGCACTCAAACTCGGCACTAAAAACACATCTTCGTACGTCAATTCCTTCTCTTCATCCATTTCATGCAAAAATTTCATAGCAAAGTGATTACGTTCCGAATTATACCCCAAAACAAAAAACAGCCACATGGGCTGCTTTTTGCGTAATACATTATTACTTGATTGAAACGGTTGCACCTGCGGCTTCCACTTCAGTCTTGATTTTTTCAGCTTCGTCTTTTGAAACTCCTTCTTTGATCATTTTTGGAGCTGCATCTACCAAGTCTTTTGCTTCCTTAAGACCAAGACCAGTTACTGCACGCACTGCTTTGATAACATTGATTTTAGAATCACCTGTTCCCGTGAGTTCTACATCGAATGCTGTCTTTTCAACTGCTGCTTCTGCACCACCTGCTGCTGGAGCTGCCATCATCATTGCTGGAGCTGCTGCTGATACGCCGAATTTTTCTTCAAGAACTTTTACGAGTTCAGAGAGTTCGATTACGGACATTGTTTCGATCGTTGCTACAAGAGCCTTGAACTTTTCTGGTACTTCTACCATTGCCTTTTCTTCTGACATAAGATAATTATTTATTGTTTTTAAGCTGTTTTTTGATCTTTGATCGCACCAAGAACGGTTACGAGACCACGGATATTACCCGCAAGAACATTGACGAATCCGGAAACCGGACCATTGAGCGTGTATACGAACTGAGCGTATAATTGCTCTTTGCTTGGAAGAGATGCAAGGTATTCCACTTCTTTTCCAGAAAGTGGCTTTCCTTCCAAAATTCCTGCCACAATCTTCATTGATTCATTGTCTTTTGCGAAATCCTTGAGGATTTTTGCAGAAGTCACTTCGTCGTTGAAGGAAATTGCAGTAAGAATTGAGCCTTGAAGCACTTTCGCGTCTACACCATCGATACCAGCTTCTTTTGCGGCAAGAGCGATAAGCGTCTTTTTCGCAACGAAGACTTCGGCACCGTTTTCACGCGCTTTTTCGCGCAAAGCATTTGCATGCTCCATGGTGTAGCCAGACACGGACATGAAGGAAGCCGCTTTCATGCGTCGGAATTTATCCGCCACATTCGCAACAATGACCTCTTTGTCCTTTCGAGTCTTTGCCATACTTTAGGATGATTCGAACGAAGAAAATGTTCGGATATTCGTTGCGCGGGCTGTTCAGCTCGTGAAGCGTACTTTAACGTACGGTGAGCGAGTGAACGGGTGCCTGCAAGACGAATAGACGACACTTTATCGTTCGGAGATGAATTAAAAATTACGGCTTTAATGCCGTAGATTTCTTGATACATGCGTCAAAATTGACGATATGCACCTCGACAGGATTTCTATGAATAAGGCGAACCTCAATCACCACCTGTTGTCTACGGTAATAAAGTTGTAGCAAAAGTCTACGTTATCCGCTGATTTCTGTCAACGGATAATCGTACCCGAAAACGGTTTCTCGTTTATAATCTTACCAAGATTAGCCAAATCTGCCCCACTTGCAATCACCACATTAATTTTATGCCGATGCGAAAAACGCGATGCAACCGGGTCAAAAGGCGCAGATTTCCCTGGGTGCCATGTGTCGCCAACCATGGTGCGATAGGTTTTCCAGGTCATTTCGTTAAGCGGTTTTGCCTCGGGGTTTTTCCGTGGATCTTCTTCGTAAACATGCGAAATATCGGAAAGATTAACCACGATTTCGGCGCCAAGCCGTTTTGCTAAACGAGAAGCAACGTAATCGGTACTCCACCCTGGTTTCCAGCCGGCCGCAATCAACACTTTTCCACTCCACTTTTTCGGGCAGCGTGGCGGATTTTTCACAACAACCGGGTGCGCATATTCACGGAAAAGCGTTCGCAATAAATGCCCATTTAAACGAGTTGCATGAATTCCTATCCAATCTAAATCCTCTGCATCAATCGCAGAAACCGCCGAAGCCGCATCAATATAATGTCTTGCCGTTTTTCCACCGCCCGTTACAATCACAAATCGTTTGCCATTTGCCACTTCTTTATCGATAAACTTTTTGAAGCTTTTCAAGAAGGTAATATTCGGGCCGCCATTTGGAACAATTAACGAACCGCCAACAGAAAGAACAATCGGTGCAGACTTTTTAAGTGAGATTTGATTCATATTGGAGAGAAAAAAATGAAGCCTTAAGCTTCATTTTTTGTAGGAGATTTTAAGAGCCAATTCGTGGCGAGGGAAACGGCGAAGAGAATAATAGCTGCAAACATTGCTGTCCAGAACCCATCAATTGCGAACCCTTGCAAGAAACTTGCTGCGAGCAACATGATGAGTGCATTGATGACGAAGATAAACAATCCAAGCGTCAATACGGTAATTGGTAAGGTGAGGACAACCAAGACCGGTCGAACCACGGCATTCAATAGACCAATCACCAATGCGGCAACAATCGCATAATAAAGGCTTTCTACATGAAAACCTTGCACGAATTGCGTAATCGCAAGCAAAGCCAAGGCGTTAATAAGAATCCGTAAAATTAATTTCATACTAAAACATCGTCAAATTTTTCTTTAAGTGTTTTCACTTTATTTTCTACTTCTGCAAGTTTCTGTTTGCAGATTTGCGCCAATTCAAGTCCGCGCTCAAATTTTTTGAGTCCTTCGTCCAAATCAACGTCTTCTACTTCAAACCACTCCGTGATTTGTTCTAATTCGGTAAATGCATCTCCAAATGTGGTATTTTTCTTTGCCATAATTATTCTACTCGTGCGTCAACCACTCCTTGCGCCAATTGTACGCTGATTTCTTCGCCTTTCGCAAGTTCGGCAACTCTGTGAATAATCTTACCATGTTTACGCGTAATGCTAAAGCCTCGGTTCAAGGTACGTTGCACATCAAACCCTCGAAAAATACGAACCAAGTCACGCAATTGCTCTTTCGTTCGCGCATTCCTATCGGCAAATCGGCGTTCGGTGAGGCGAATATTACGCTCAATATGCTGGCGTGTTTGCACCAAAGCGAGGCGGAAACGCTCAAATGAATACATAAATCGCTCGAGCTGAACATTTAAGCTATGTACTTTACGCTCAAAGAATCGATCAAAAATAGCCACAGAATGATCAACCTTTCGTTTATGTGCATCTACCACGCTTTGCAATTGATGATTCGCTCGCATAAGCGACATATCGATTTCGCGTGCGACGTCTTCGCGATTTGGCACCACGCGTTCGGCGGCATTACTTGGGGTTGATGCACGAATATCGGCAACGTAATCGCATAATGATTCATCGCGTTCATGGCCAACAGCGCAAATAACTGGAATTGGCGATTGAAAAACCGCACGCGCGACCATTTCATCGTTAAAGGCATGCAAATCTTCTAAACTGCCACCGCCACGAGTTAGTACAAGGACATCGGGACGATTTTCTTTTGGCATGCGGGCGAATGCAGAAAAGGCATTGATGATTTCAAGCACCGCATATTGCCCCTGCACATGCACCGGCGCATGAATAATTTCTACGCCACCAAAACGATTATTCAAAATGCGCAAAAAATCGCCGTAAGCCGCTGCTTCTTTCGAGGTAATCAAGCCAATTTTTTGCACAAACTTTGGAATGGTGCGTTTGCGGGACTGTTCAAACAATCCTTCATCACTCAATTTCTTTTTGAGCAATTCATACGCTTTTTGCAATCCACCTTCACCAACCAATTCCACCGATTTAATATTCAACGAAAATCGTCCAAACCGTTCGTAGATTTTTGGCTCACCTTTTACAAGGACTTTCATGCCGTTTTCAATCGGAACTTTTAACTGAAATGTGGTCGCAAAGCACGAAACTTTTGCCTCTTCTAATTCATCTTTCAAATCAAAATTAATCCATTTTCCTTGGCTAATACGGTAATCAGAAATTTCGCCAATAATTTGGATTTGCTCGGTTGGCAAAAGCGCGAGCGTATCGTTTACAAGTCGTAAATATTCGCCGACTTGTAGTGGTTTTTCTGCATCAAACATAGCCCTATTCTGTGCGCTTTTTCTTTTCTTGTCAAAAATGAATACGCAAAATAAAAAAAGGGACTAGCAATGCTAGTCCGCGAACGAAGAAGAAGCGGTGACAGAGGCAGCGGCGACCTCTGCCACCGCGAACCTTTACGGCTCAATCTTTTTTCCCAATTGGTCATGACCCCCTATGTCTAACCAATTACCGCTTGGGAGGGAGCGTTCCCTTACACACCCCTGTGTACGCTCCGCTCACTAAGATAAGCCAAAATCACCGCCTCGTCAAGATCCATTCCTTATGGTTGCACAAAAATCACGCGCTTCGCTCCATTGCCTGGGTCGCCATCATTCCAATCCCCCATCGCTTCCATGATCACCGAAATCTTATATTCATAGTTCTGGCCATTGCGTGTTCCTGGGTCATTTGTAATGAAACTCGTTTCTGTATACCCCTTAATCACGAGCATGTGGTAAAGTGGTCCTTCGCCCGAGAAATTTGGATTACCAAGTTTTCGCCCCGCTGCCGGTAAAATAATCGGTCTTCCGGCCGCTAATTCCGCCTTCAACTCTTCCACGGTCGGATTTTCCACCACGCGCGCTTGTAAACCAAAATACATATCAATCAATTGCGCGGTTTCTTGCGCCGTGGTATCGAGCCATACACCAAGCAAATCTTTTTCAAATTCAATCAATTCTAAAATATCTTTATCAGCCTTATCTGCATCAATTTTTCCAACCGTGCCCTTGTAATACTCCGCTACCATGTATGCAGACGCTTCTTCGCATGCTTCGCCATAAGGCAAAGCCCAATTTGCATGAGGTGCTTGCGTGGTAAACGGAACCGCTAAATTGATTTGATTCTTCGTATCAGGAATTTGGACATCTTCAACAACTTCAACGTCTTCAGCAACTTCTACATCCTCCACTTCTTGAACAATTTCTACATCTTCAACAACTTGAACATCTTCTACTTTCTTCACCACATCCAAAAACGGCACTTCGGGAATAGAAGATGTTGGAATAATAATTTCATCGCGATGGAATCCATAATAAATTCCAAGACCGATCAAAATAACAAAGGCGATTTTTACGAGGAAGCGGAACATATACCTATGCCTTCTATCATATCTTTGCATGAATAGCCAAATGGGCAGTCGCTATCGGCTCTACACTCGCACATCTCTACACAAACCTGAATGCAGGCCGTTTCGCCCGTTTGCCCTCGGCACGCCGACCCGCAACTATTCCACGTTCCACCTGCTACATTGCACGTACTTTCGGTTAAAATAGGTTGCACAATAACGTTATCGTTGTCGCGTAGAGAAAAACGATTCACCAAACTTAATGAAAGTGCCACAAGTAAAATACCGATGGTTAAAATAAGATGATGCGTTTGGAATGCTTTTGTTTTCATAGAGATTGTCGTTTACGCATTTCATTCATGGCAAATTCACGCACAAACCATGTTGCTCGCACATCGTCTTCATTGTAATCAATCGTATCTTGCAAGGCTTTTTCATCGTTATTTTGCAACCAGCGTTCATACCATAAAATCGAATTGAGGCCAGATGCTTCTGCATGTCGCCAAGAAAATCCTAAAATCTTTGCCAAATCTTTTAGCGAATAAAACGGGCTTGGGAATACCACCGCTTCACGCATGCGAGGCAAAACATCAATCATCTTATTTTCAAACATCTCTTTTACTGCGTCAGGTGCGCCATGTTTTTCTGCCAATCGTTTAAAGACATCATATTCATACCAACCATAATGATATAAATTCGCTCCTTGGTATTGATTCAAAAAGTTCACAAATTCCATCCATGCCTGCGCTGCTTCGGATTCTGATTTTGCCAAAAACGGATGATACGTTTGGTTTTCACCATCCACAAGCAAAACGCCGAATAAATAATCAATATCACGCAATGGATCGCTTTCAATATCAACCACAAGTGCTACTTCGGCTTCCTCGGGCAAATCAATATTTCCAAGCACAATCACACGGTCTTCTACCAAGGAAAGAGCTTGCTGTTGCAAAAAATAGAGTCGGTCAAGCGTGATTCCAGGAATTTTTGTGAGATTGGTAAGTGATGCCGACGCTAAATCTTCTACCGTTTTGATGCCGGCTTGTTCTAAATCCGTAACTTCGCTTCGCCAAATACGATTGATGATAGAAAGATGATTGCACGCGCGCACTTCTTCTACAAAGTCATCGAACCACGGCGATTGCTTATACCCCGACGTCAAAAAGTGTTCGGGTTTTTTACCGGCCAAAATGTCTTTTATTTCATCTAATAAATGATGATACTCGACCAAATGTTCTTCAATTAAATACGAAGAAATGGCGCCGCTCGCATGTAGCACATATCCTTTTACCGGGCGTATTCCTTGAATGCGTTTTAAGACATCGGCATAAAAAACGCCTTCAACTTGATATTGCTCTTTCAATCGCTCGGACCGCTTAATATCGCAGGCAATATAATACCAATCGCCAAAATTTGAACGCCCCTCAACACGTTCCAAAATCGCTGGTCTTGCCACAAAATGCCCATCGAGCAATACCCCACGGTAAATCATCGGCGTTCCCTTTTTCATGAGTTCGAGTGTATATTGACTTGCTTCATCAATATCATCTACTTCAACCTCTACAAAGGTTTTATCTTCAATCAATTTTAGCGAATGTTCGCGCAATAACCCTTCGGTTTGCAAGGTTTCCATCAATCTATCGCCTGCTTCTTCCGGGCGCATAAAATCGCGATGCACCCATGCAGGGCATTGCGTATATTTAAAAAAAGTATGTTCGGTAATCAGCGGCCTTTTCATGCGCAAAGTATAACACAAACCCCATAGTTCTTCGCTATGGGGTATATTGTGCTATTTGAAATCCTTGTCTTGACTCTCAATCGTTACTGTTGTCATTTTATCGCCTACCGTTATTGCATCTACCGCTTCCATGCCAGAAAGCACTTCTCCAAAAATGGTGTATTGCTTTGGAAGTGGGTAGTCAGAAAGCATGATGAAGAATTGGCTGCCATTGGTATTTGGCCCACGATTTGCCATTGCTACCACGCCTCGTTTATAGGTGTGATTATCTTTCAATTCATCGGCAAAGGTATAGCCCGGGCCACCCGTTCCATTTCCATTCGGGTCGCCTCCTTGAATCACGAATCCTTCTTCACGGCGGTGAAAGGTTAATCCATTATAAAATCCGCGTTGCGCCAATCCTACAAAGTTCGATGTGGTAAGTGGTGCCGTATCGGCATAAAGCACAATCACGATTTCGCCTTTTTCCGTGTTGATACGCGCAATTTTATTTCCAATTTCCGCTTCAGGCAAAACGGTTGGTCCTGGCAATTCCATCATAGCTTCAGAGTTAAGTTGTTGAGTAAGTCCTTCGTTATTTTGATCGATTTGTGGAATAACATCATTTTGAGCGGCACAGCCAGCACCAAAAAGAACGAAAACAAAAAGAATCAAAAATACACGGGAGAAATAATTCATAGCATTATTGGAGTTGAGATTCAAGTACAGCGATGCGATCAGATTGTGCGTCGAGGGCGTAAACCGAAGTAAGCAAAACAGCCGTGAGGGCAAAAACGGTAACAAGCAAAAGCGTTACAAGTTCGGTCGCGCCAACAGGCAAAGCATTACACGCGGTACAAAGCTGAGGCTTTTTGTGATTGTGCATATCCATCACTTCAAGCGGTTCCTTTGCTTTTGGTGCTGGCTTTCCGCCATGCGAGCGAATATGCGACAAGTGTCCTGCTTTATTTTTTGCTTGGAATCCGCAATCTTTGCATTCAAGTTGATGTGTCATACAAACCTCCGTTACGTTTACGAGTGATGGA
>CAYZYJ010000027.1:6743-11466 GCA_964482565.1 uncultured Gammaproteobacteria bacterium | reverse complement strand
AGTGAAGCAAAACAACCCTTTTCGGGGTTGTTTTGTTATAATAGGTAATATGAAGAATTGGTGGTGTTTTTATATACTTCAAAGTGAAACGGATAAGGACTATTTTTATGAAGGGTCCACAAACGATCTTGAACGTCGATTAAAGCAGCATAATTCCGGTGCTGTCGCGTCTACTGCTCCTCGGAGGCCTTATAGGATTGTATACTTCGAGGCATATTTAAATGAATTTACAGCGAGAACTCGTGAGGCTTCTGTAAAATCAAGCGGTTCGATTTCTGTACCTTTATTACGGAGAATCAAAGCAAGTTTCGAGTAAATGACGTGCCGAGGCTGAGTCCCGTCCGGTCATAAAAAACGCCCCCCGACACTCTGCAACCCTGGTCCTTAGTTTTTATCTTGGTATACTTTATATATTAAGCGCATAATTCTTCATTACTTTACTCATATGACAATCATTTGGATCATTTCTAGTCTATTAACGTTTACGTTTTTGATGACGGGTTTTATTAAACTTGTAAAATCCAAGAATGATTTAAAGCACATGGGAATGAACTATGTAGACGACCTTTCGCAAGGTCAGCTACGTGTAATTGGCGTATTAGAAATTTTAGGTGCTATTGGATTGATTTTGCCACGACTCCTAAATATTCTTCCAGTGCTTTCATTTTTTGCTGGTATTGGATTGGCATTGGTAATGATTGGCGCAGCAATCACTCATGCACGCAGAGGAGAGTATCCGATGATTATGATGAATTTTGTATTGTTTTCGCTTGCCGTTTTTGTTGCTTATTCACTAAGAGAATTAGTGATTGCTGTTTAATTGTTCTTAAAAAGAACACCCTCGCGATGCGTGGCATGCGAGGGCTTGAGGGGCGTTTTGCTTTAGAGTTGTTTGCGTTTGGGGCAGATGCGGTCATCGGCCTCGTTCGCGGCTAAGCAAGACGCAGGGACAAGTTGGTTGGCGTAGGAACCGTTTGCAAAGACGCAAGTGCCGTTGTTCACAGCGACGCCTTGCATAAGCCACAACACGCCACCAGTTTTGACGAGCACCGACTGTTCGCTGCCGACTTGGTAGGCGGCGGCGTTTTTGCAGTTGATGCCAGGGCCCGAGGGTAGGGTGGGCGAGGGGAGAACCGCTTTGCTCGGTTTTTCCACCGCCTCAACTGCTTGAGCTTGCGGAACACGAACGATTTGCTTCTCAGTAGTCGGCTCGTGCGTTTTCCACAAACTCACCGCCTTTAATCCACCACCAAGAACAAGGATCGAGCTCAGGAGGAGCAAGAGCACAATTCCGAGGGCGTGGGACACGGACCGTTCACTGTGAACGATACGTTGCTCCTCTTCCTTTTGCGGTTCTGGCAGTGCCTCGCGTTTCGGTGCGTGAATAGGGGTCTCGTAGAAGCTATCGATCAGTTGAGGGTCAGCTTCGACGACGGGTGGCGTAGGTTCTTCTACAAAGAGAGGGGTCCGCTTGAACGCTGGAATGATCGGGGGCGGGGCCGCCGTCGGTTGGTCGATGTGAGTTGCCGAAGGGTCGATGGGCTGCCGCGGTGATTCCTCCGTATGCGCCGAGGGCAATTCGCCAATCACATGTGTGTCTGACGGCGTTGTCTCCATGGTGTCGTCGTCGATTTGAACGACCGAGGTCATCGCCGCTTGTTTGAGCTCTTTGATGAGCTTTTTCAACTTTTCGATTGCCTCCGCAATTTTCGGGTCGTTCCCGGCAAGTTGTTGTTGTAAGTTGCTAATCGCTTCGAGGGACTCATGGTCCCAGTCCGTTGCAATTCCATCCGCGTTGTCTAATACCTCATCGGGTTTAGCTTTGTTGTACGACCCGTTTTTGAGTCGGTCGAGAGCTTCTTGAAGCGCGGTGATGAGTGCGAGCGGGGTCTTTTTCATGGCGTACTCCAGTGTGAAAAGGGCTGGCGAACCTTAGCGCAATTTTTTGCTTTTGTAAAGAAAAAGGAGCCGTACAGGGTACGGCTCCTAGAGATTTGCTCGCGTCGCCTACTTTTTGTGAGCGGCGAGCGCGGCCTGGAGCTGGGCGTTTTGCGCCTTGAGCCCTTTCAGCTCTTCGGGGCAGGTGAGCTGCTCCGCGACCACGTCCACGGCGGAAGTGGCGAGGGCTGCCTCTGCCTCGAAGAGCGGCCTGCCGAGCTTCGCGAACTGGCAGGACTTCGGGGAGAGCGGTTCGCACCGCACGATCACTCCCTCAGGGCAGCTGTTGTCGTCCTTGCCGAGCAGGACCTCGTTCACGCACTTGGTGCTGATCACCTTGTGTACGCCGTCGATCGGCTCGGACGTGACCGCGTAGTCGTTCACTTGCAGTTCACAGTCTTGCTCGAGGATCTCACAAGCGGGCACAGCGCCTTCGATCACGATGTACTCGTTCGTACCACCTTTGTAGGTGGGCTTAACCACCTTACCTGCCGCGAGAGGGATCTCGTAGAAGCGCTCGACGCGCGTCCACTCACCGGTCCACTCATCGCGCTGACGAATGTTCTCGTTGTTCATGGTGTTGGCGAGGAGCGCTCCATCGGCGGGCCGGGGCTCGACGAGCGGGTTGGCGGGGGCCAACTCGATCGCCTCCACCACCGTTTCGCCGGCGCTCTCGCCGAGGTCCTTGGTCGCGGTCACTTCCCCGACCGATGCGGTGGCGGGAACGGCGACTTGTTGCTGGTTGCAGCCGTTGATGCCCGCAAGGACACCGACGACGAGCCCAAGGGCAACGGGGACGAGGATCAACTTCTTTTTCATGACATTCTCCTGTCGTGGGTTTTTGGTTCTCTCAATCAAAGAACGTCGCATGGGGCATATTCCCGCACGCGGACACAGCAACGTAGCACGGCACGCAAAAAAAGTCAATACAAAAATCGCCCCGGAGGGCGATTTTGTTATTTACTAGCCGTTTTCACGATTTGAGTAAAGATTTCAGGGTATTCAGCAGCAATCTGTGCTAAAACCTTTCGGTCTAATTCAATATTCGCAAGTTTCAAGCCATGGATAAGCTTTGAATAGCTTGTTCCATTCAACTTTGCAGCGGCACCAATCTTGGTGTTCCACAATTGGCGGAAATCACGCTTCTTGGTTTTGCGATGCGCATAGGCATGCTTTCCTGCGTGCAAAAGAGCTTCTCGCGCTTGGCGAATCTTGCTCTTGCGTCCCCAGCGGAATCCCTTCACTTTAGAAAGGAGGCTGTTTCGGCGTTTTACATGTTGTGTTCCTCGTTTTACGCGTGGCATATATTAGTGTTGGTACGGCATCAAAGTGCTAATCGTTTTGCGGTATTCTTTTGGCATCTCGAGATCAGATCGCTTATTTCGGCGGGTATTGCCGTTTTCGCGGGAATTATAGTGATCTTGGCCAGCTTTGCGCTTAAGCGCTTTTCCGCCTCTGGTAATCTTTACACGCTTTGAAAGCGTTTTGTACGTCTTCTGCTTCATATAAGCTGTTTTAAACTGTGGGGATTGTATAGGGAAGAGCAAAAAACGTCAAGGAAAACCTTATGACGCTCGCGAAACAAGCATTTGCAAACGTCCGTTTTGATTTTTTAAGTCGGATTCTACACGAATATCGAAGTCGCTTTTGAGCAATTCTACGAATTGTTTCATCACTTCTTCGGCACGATCTCGGTATCCTTTTTCACGTCCTCGCAAAATAAGCTCTACGCGAATCTTCTTTCCTTTCTCCAAAAAGCCTTTTGCTTGTTTGAGACGGATATTGCGATCGTTGTCGCCAATGCGCAAAGAAAGTCGAATACCTTTGATTTCTACTTCGCTTGAAGTAGCGCGTTGTTTCTTCGCTTCCTTTTCTTTTTGATATTTAAATGCGCCAAATTCCAAAATCTTACAAACTGGTGGTACGGCTTTTGGTGAAACTTCTACCAAATCGAGTCCGTATTCTTCCGCCTTTTTAAGCGCGTCTGCCACACTCATAACGCCAAAAGTCCCGTCTGGTTCAATAAGACGAACCTCTTCCGCAATAATTTTTTCGTTAATACGAAATTGTGGAATAAGGGCTTTTGCTTGAGTTTGACGATGTCTATGAATGCGCATGGCTAAGTAATTAGTAAGGTTTGTTTATTAAGAATGGCTTGTATTCGTTGAAGACTACTCTCTGCGAGCGATTTCGGCAAGTCACTTAATGCAAAAAATCGAATATCAGACGCTTCCTCTGTGGGTGAAAATGGTGCAATATCCTCGGTAATATGTGCCTCAAAGACATGTACTACTATACTATCATTGATTTTTTGATGTGTAAGTAAAAGTTTTTCTACTTTTATTTTTAAACCCATCTCCTCAAAAGCCTCTCGTTTTACGCACTCGACAAGTGATTCGTGAGCATTTAATCCGCCACCCGGCAACATCCAGACTTTTCTGTCGCAATGCTGCATGAGTAATAATTCGCCTTGTTTATTAACAATGAAGGCATAACAGCCGATCGCGAAATCATGTTGCCAATTTTTACTTATAATCAGCTTCTCTTTTTTTAATCGACTCCAGCCTTTGATTTCTATTTCACGCTTTCGTGCCACTTTAATATCTTGCACTCTTTCGTAAAAGACCAGTTTTACCGGTTGTCGAACGGTAGTATATTTACTGGCGGAGCCATTTTCATGTTTCTTTAAACGGTTCAAAATATTGGTCGTTGAACCAACATAATAACTGCCGTCTCCGCATTTTAAGATATAAGTATATGCCGACATTGCATTCGATTTTCTCGG
>CAYZYJ010000027.1:0-6643 GCA_964482565.1 uncultured Gammaproteobacteria bacterium | reverse complement strand
ACTGTTTCATGACTGTCGTATGGCGAAGTCATGAGATTTTCGAGGACGCAGTCCGTTGATTAACAGTGCTTCGATTCCTTCAGTTTGCAACTTCAGGATTCTCAGCACATTCGATTTTCTCGGACTGTTTCATGACTGTCGTATGGCGAAGTCATGAGATTTTCGAGGACGCAGTCCGAGAAAATCGAATGGTGGACCTGGGGAGAATTGAACTCCCGTCTGGTCAGGAATTCCAGAACAATTTTTTACAAGCTTGGTTTCACTTGATTACAACCATGTGCTAAAAGCGAAACAAAAAACGCATGGAGGTTCCGGCAATTCTTAGGTGATTCGTGCCGGACAAATCACTGCAACCTGCATTTATTGCACCTTTTATCCTACTGGCAGATATGTAGGGAAGATGGGTTCTAGGCTATTAAGCGAGAACCGGTTGAGACAACGAAAATGCGAACAATTTCGAAGTCTGTTGTTTTGCTTTTGCAAATACAGAGTTTGCACGTTTTTACGAAGACGTACGCTTCGGCTTGATTGTTAAGGTTTCACTCTGCCATCGATTCCTGGCAGGCCCTGTCGTTCGCGAACGACAGGGCAGGCCCTTCGCATTCGCAAATCACAGCGCATGTCAGCGAGTATTTCGTTTCATGACTTCTCGCGCTTCTCGGTCGAGATCACGTTTTTTAATCACATCACGCTTTTCGTACTTCTTTTTTCCTCGCGCAACGGCAAAACCGAGCTTGATAAAATCGCCCTTAGTATAGACGGAAATTGGCACTAATGTCAATCCTTGCACCTGTTTTTTTCCAATTAATTCAGCAATTTCTCGTTTGTGCATCAAAACCTTTCTATCGCGCGTCTGCGTGTCTTTTTCTTGTGCCCCTGCCGGTTTATAGTGCCCAATATGCATCCCTTTCAAAAAAACCTCATTCCCGCGAATAGTTAAGTAAGCGCCTTGCATGGAAAGGTTTCCTGCTCGAACGGCTTTTACTTCGGCACCCGTCAACGCCAAACCACCCTCAAATTCCTTGAGAAATTCATAATCAAATTTCGCGCGTTTATTTACCGCAAGAGTTGGCATACTGTGCTATAATAGCCGTAGAGTATGCCTAGGTCAAAAAAACAGGAGGAAAAACCATCAACTCTGACGGTACAAATTTCTACCGGCACCATTCTTCGGGTTTTTGCCATTGTTGGCGCAATCGTTTTTATTTATTTTTTGCGCGATATTGTTGCCATCGTTTTGGCTGCCATGTTGCTTTCGGCGCTTATTGACCCTTTTGCCGACAAATTGGAAAAATATCGTATTCCGCGCGGACTTTCGGTTGGCATTGTGTATTCTGTGTTGATTTTGATTCTCACCTTCGTTTCGCTTTTAGTGATTCCGCCAATGCTTACGCAATCGAGGCAATTGCTCGAAAATTACGCGCCATACCTGCAAGAAATCACAGGAAATCAGGCCGTTGTGGCAACATTATTAAGCGGCGATTTGTTTACACAAGATGTTCAGGGGATTTTGCAAACCATACGCGAAGCAGGGTTTGAAGATTCTATTCCAACGATTTTAACCTTTTTAACCAGTACCTTCGGTGCATTGATTACGGTTTTCTTGGTTTTCATTCTGGCGTTTTACTTTGTTATGGAAGAAGATTTATTGAAACGTGGCGTTTTTGTCTGGATAATGCCAGAAAAATATAAAGACTTCGTTTCTGAAGTTGCCCCAAAAATCCGTAAAAAAATCGGAGAATGGGTGCGTGGGCAATTATTATTGATGTTCGCGGTTGGTTTGCTTACCTATATCGTACTTACGCTTTTAAATGTTCCATTCGCGCTTGTGCTCGCAATTATGGCGGCGGTTTTAGAAATCATTCCATACCTCGGGCCCATGCTTTCAGCGATTCCTGCGATTATTATTGCTTTTTCCGCTTCACCGATTCAGGGCTTGCTTGTGGCAATTTTGTACTTTGTCATCCAACAAATCGAAGGCGATATTTTAACGCCGAAAATCATGCAAAAAGTGGCAGGGCTTAACCCAATTGTGAGTATTCTTTCTATTTTGATTGGGTATCAATTGGCGGGTGTGGCAGGGGCGTTGCTTGCTGTGCCTTTTGCTATGGTCGTTGGTGTTTTTTTAACGGAATGGTTTGTGGCTATTGAAGATTAATCTTATTTTATGCATCAACATCGCACATGGTTTCCATTCATTTTAACCGGTCTCACACTTTCGCTTTTGTTGTTCATGTATTTAGAAGTCTACAAAAAATCCACACCAGAACCAGCAACCATTACTGTGGTTGAATCGGGGTTGATTACCGTTACGGTTGATGGATACAAAGAATCGGTTTCTACAATTTTGGCGGGTTTTGCAAGTGGGGAATCAGCCGATTCGGCGTATAATCGTTTAATCGATGTACGAACTCCGGCAGAATTTAAGTCATTGCATTTGGAATTGGTGATTGCGTTTTCTGAGTTAAAAGAAGGAAAACAAGAATCAGCAAATGCGCGATTGCAAACGATTCGTCGGCAATACCCTTGGCTTCCGTAACGATTTCGCATAGGCTTTACACATGATTTTACTTCACCGCATAACCTCATTCGCCATCGCTGCCTTAACTGCAATTGGGTTTGTGCTTTTAATTACCATGCCGCAAAACGGCATTTTGAGTTTGATTTTACTGCTTGTTTTGGTGCCAATTTTATTTGCGCGTTTACTGAATTTTGATGTAAAGCGCACATCATTTTGGGTGTTTTTCGGTGTTCCAACGTTTTTTATTCTTTCTTCGCTTTTCTTTTATTTATTCTTGGAAGCGGATTATTTGCGCTATACCCTCGCCATTATTGTTTCGCTTGGTGCATGGCTGTATGCCGAAAATTTATTTGCCTTTTACCATTTGCCAAGCACCTACCAAGCGTATGCACTCGAATATTTGTCGCTTGTGCTTTATGTTTTGAGTGGATTTTTCTTTGCAAGTGGCGCCTATGCAGCGCAAATGTTTTTGCAATTGCCCATTTGGGTACCAGCTTTAGCGGTTTTTTGGGTCACCGTTTTTGCAACCGCTGGCGTGTTTTGGGTCAGTAAAATCAGCACGGAAACAAGTACGCGTTTTGCGATTTCTGGCGCAATCATTATGACCGAATTGTTTTTGGTCATCGCCCTTTTACCAAATGGATTCCTTACAAAAGCCGGAATTTTTGCGGTAATGATGTATATGTATTTAGGACTTTCGCGTTTGCATGTGCTCGAAAGCATCTCTTCTAAATCTCTTATTTCTTATTTAGGAACGGCCACATTATTGCTTTGTGCCATTTTTGCGAGCGCAACGTGGATTTAACCGAAATTATATGAAAAAATCTTGGACAATTACCGGATTCACTCTTATTACCGCAATTTTGGCGGGTGCATGCGCTGGAATTATTGGGTCGATTATGACTGATCAATCCATTGAACGCTATATTGCTTCGCTTGAACGGCAAGATAATTTTGTGACTCTTTCGCGCGAAAAACCACGAGCATTGCCAGGTAGCCACGAAGAGGCGGTAGATAGGGTGATTGAATCGGCGCAACCAACACTTGCGGGTTTTAGAAAGCGCTCAAACGACGCCACGACGCGTACGCAGTGGGTTTTTGAAAGCGATATGGTTGGATTTGGTGCCGTGGTAACAAATGACGGTTGGGTACTCTTTCACTCGTCGGTAATTGATGAAGTTGGCAAATTAAGTGATGGGGAAGTATGGATTCAGGGAAATCGTTATATTCCAGAAAGAATGATTGCAGACTCGGTAACAGACTTGGTTTTAGTGAAAGTTGCGGCGCGGGATTTGCCAACGTCGGCATTTGGTGGCGCCGAAGCCATGCGTGGTGGGGAATTGCTTTTTGCGCTTACCGCATGGCGTGAAGTACAGGTTTCGAGCTTGGTAGATGGTGATTTGCTTGTAAATCGTGAACCGCAACTTGGTGCGGTATTTACGACGGCATGGGAAATGGGGCGAGAATTAGCCATTTCTGCGCCAGTTTTTAACTCTGCGGGTGAATTGGTTGGGTTAAGTAGTGGGGGATTATCGGCAACGCCACTTCACCATGCAATGCCGTTTATTCGTACATCGCTAAAAGACGGTAATCCGCAACATGCAGGAATTGGAGCGTATATTGTACATGGTGCGCATATTGTGAATTTACCAGAATCGGTACGGTTGAATGGCGGTCGTGGGGCGGTGATTACGGCTCCGAATCGTGGGGCAGTGGTGATTGTTGGGAGTTCGGCGGCGAGTGCTGGGTTAAAAGAAAATGATGTTTTATTGGCGCTTGACGATGTATTGGTTACCGAGCACCAAACTCTGCCGGAATTGCTTGCTAATTACACGGTTGGTTCTACGGTAAATGTACGTATTTTGCGTGAAAAACAAGAAATTTCGCTAAAGTTAACGCTCGATTCTTTCGAAGAATAATTGTCTTGACAGGGCAAAAAAGCTCTGTTAAGGTCGTCACAAAAGGCCGGTTGAACTGGCCCAATGAACTTGTAATGCCTCCTCCTCATTGCAACTCATCGGGCCTCTTCAGCCGGTTTTTTGCACTCAGCTCTTGACAAATTCCGCTCATTTTGCTACTTTGCGGTGTCCGCTGAAAACACGGATGGGCCATACAATGGCTCGGCCTCCAAGGCGTATCCCTCCATACACTTTGTCGAGACCGGACCATTGGATTGCCTAGTATCTGGCATCTACGTTCCTTTTGAGAAAACCCAAAGCCGGCCCCGCCGGTAGCCTGGAGAAGAGATGTTCTACATCGTTTTCGTCTTTTTCCAGCTCGCCCTCGCGGGCGGGCTCGAAGTTCCCACCACCACCGACAACGGCGGGGTGGGTAACACCTACGCCGACACCAAGGCGATTGCCACCCGGGCCAAAAGCCAGGCTGAGCAAGCGGCTAAGAAGGCGGGGGACGCTACGAAGAGCGTCCACGAACTTCGGCAAGAGCTCAGTCTCCTCCAGCTTCGGCTCGACGAGATCGAAAGCGAGCGCGAGAAGATCGCGGGCGACACTTCGGTGCCGTCTTCGGAACTCGAGAAGCGCGTCAAGGCCCTTGAAGAAGCGAAGGCCGACTTGCAACGGGCAGACAATGCCCTCAAGCGCCGGATCGAGACGATCGAGGCGACGCTCAACGGCATCGCCCCGTACATCCCCTTGCTCCCCGAGCTCGAGAAGATCCCCGCCATCGCCACGGACGTCGAAGCGCTCAAAAACCGCTTCGACACCGGCGTCTACGTCGGCATCGACCTCGAGGGCTTGCGACGCGAGCCCGTGGCAGGTCTCGGCATGTATGCCGCGACCGGAGGAGTCGCCCTTGGCCTCGACCTCCGCAAGCCCAAGTGGGGCGTGCGTCTCGGTCTCGAAGGTCACTTGGCGGCGAGTGACGGCGCGGGCGGAAAGCTCGAAGTCTTGCCTTACTGGAACGTCGGTAAGGTTCAGCTCGGCGTTAAGGCCGGGGTGATCGGTGACGCCTACGGGCTCATCGACAAGAACACCAGCATCACGGCGAGTGAGGTGGGTGGGTTTGGTGCCCTTTCCGTTGGTATGTACGACCTGGTTAAGTTGAATGGCTTCGCTTGCGGACCCTCTGCGAGCGCTGGCTGGTCGACGGGCTATGTCGGACACCACGGAGGGCAGCAGTCCTTCATCAACCAAAACCGTGGGCTGCAGTTCACCTGCAATATCCGCTAGTAGGTTCTCGTGGACGGCGTGTCTAAAAAACACGCCGTCCGCACCAAATTCTTGTGAAATCTTGCTATAAAAGGTACGAAATTATTCGTGGCTTTTACAGCCAGGTCTCAAACCTGGTGTCGCTCGCCCGCATAGGCGGGTGACATGTTCCTTGAGAAAAACCCACAAAGTACAGGAGAATCCCATGCGAAACAGCATGTTCGTCCTCGCGCTCATGATCGGAAATCTCACCGCCCTCACCGCCGGCTGCCAGTACACCCCGACGGACGGGATCGAAGATCCCGACGACGACGGCAACGACACCAGCGACAACAACAACGGCGGCAACACCGACAGCGACGACAACGTCGACGACAGCGACAGTTGGAACCCGCCCGCGGGGTCGACCACCGCCCGCTTCGAGTTCGATGCCAAGAACGGCGTCGACGGCGTGCAGATGATCTGCAAGGAGCAAACCAAGCTTCTTCGCGATGGTTACTTGTTCAACGGCGCCTTCAACGGCGACTACATGATCAACAATGTGGGCGTCAACGGAGGCGTGGTCAGGACCGACCAGAGCTACACGATCGCGAACGGCGACGCGTGGTGGTGCGCCGGTTACATCACCGCCGACGGAGCCAACGTTCTCGGTCAGCCTGCGCGGACCTGGAACAAGTTGCTCGTCGATGACCGAGCTGGCGCGAACCGCATCCCCGACTACGGCGACCTGTGGTTCGACGGATTCGTGTGCGAAGTCGCGCCGTTCGTTCATAACGAGCCGTGGAGCTCCGACAACAGCTGGAAGGCCGAGCACGGGTTCCGCTGCACCTACTACTAGGCTATTAGGCACAACGCCAGAGCCTTCTCGACCCCCAAGTAAGCATATGCTGAACGGGGGTCTTTTTTGTGAGAATTCGAAGTAAGTAGTTTGTAGTAAGTGGTGAGTAGTTGAGTT
>CAYZYJ010000026.1:0-11478 GCA_964482565.1 uncultured Gammaproteobacteria bacterium | reverse complement strand
GAAGAAGTACAGGCAGAAGAAACGGCGAAAGAAGCAGATATTGATACATTGCAAGAAATGGCCGCGGATGCACAAGCTGCGGAAGACGCTCAAATAGTTGAAAACGTTCAAGACGTTGAAGTTGTTGAAGATTCTCAGTTGGAACAGGGAATAGATGAAGCTGAAGTACGAAAAGAAGCAGAATCTCGAGCGAATGCGATTTCAGAAGATATTGAAAAATTACAAACCGCATGGGAACAAGCAAGAAAAGAAGCATCGAGTGATGTAAATTCCGAAGAGTACAAACAATTAGCTGAACTAAGTAAGGCGTTGCGAGAAAAGAAAACGGAACTCTCTGTTCTTAAACGCTTTGAAGATTTTGATGCTTCGGTTGAAGACGTTCGAGCTGCGATCGAAACAATCGGTCAAGAAACGGATGAATATTCATTTGGTAGCAAGCTTATTGATGTTCTCGATGATATTCGGAATGCGGAAAAAGATTTAGCTACAATGAACGATGTTGCAGATAAAAAAGACGGCAAATGGATTCCTAATAAAAATTGGGAAAAAATGAATGATACAGATAAGAATCCGTTAATAGTTGAGCGAGCCAAGCTATTACCTTCTTTAAATAAATATTTACAAGGAATAACAGCTACGATTGAAGATGAGCCAAAACTAAAATTTGGACGAACCGGCGGATACGATGGAGTGTACGAGGTCGCAAATACACTTGCGAAATTACAACAATCCGGCACTGATGTTTCAGAGACAAAAGCTTTATTAAGCAAAGCGATAGGAAATGTACGAACAAGCATTACTGCTGATAGGTATTATGCAAATTCTACGGGTTGGAAAAAGAAAGATGCGACATTGAAAGCGGCAGAAACGATACTCGAATCAATATAAAAAAATAAGACCCCCTTGCGCGTTCGCTTGGGGGTTTTTGTTTTTGCCGATTTATTTCGGCGACGTTTTCGCTAGGCTTCTTGCCGTTTGGGCAATTTGGGTGCATAGGAGTTCGCTCGCAACCAGCCACCATTCATGACGCACGTCACTACCTCTTTATGACGCTTGTACATCGATTCAGGCAGCGCCGAAACTGGAGCGAACTCTACTCCCTCTGGTTGTACTTCAACCTGGTAGAGGGAAACGAGATCAATCCCTGTGGTGGATCGGAAAACTCCTGCAAAAATAGGGAGTCGACGACGAACGAGCGGGCTTTGCGTTTCGAGTGAGTTGAACGCTCTCTCAAGCAAAGTGTCGAGGGTGTCTTTCTCTTCCATGATTGCGCAGGGAAGGGCGAAATTACCCCCTTCTTTTACCAAGGCCACCCTGTCCGGCTCGAAGTCCGAGCGGTAAAAGATGATAACGTATTGCCGATTTTGCATGCAGTGGGACATGTTTCCTCCTTGAGTCCGAGCGGTAAGGTAGGCGAAAAATCCCTTTTCGTCAACTTATCCACAGGAAAATGAGCGAAATGGTTGTGTATGGGCAATAAGTGGGGTAAAGTGGAATCAATGAGGCACAAAGTGGGGCAATGCGAGAAATCGCCTTGCAGAATGTGTTTCTTGTTTGAAGCGTTCGGAATTTTTCTGAAAAGCTTCAGCTGCTAGGCGACGGCTGAGCACATGCGAAACGTACTCTAATGTACGGAGAGCATGCGCGGAAGCTGGCAACAACGCAGGTGAAGAAATTTCAGGAAAATTCATTGTTCGGAGAACTTCCCCCTGTCATAAAACCTTCCGTTTTGTGGCAGTTTTTCTTTCCGGTCCCCCGATCGGGAGATGTTAAATCACAACTGCTTGTTCTTTCAAGCATATGAGCCTATGTTTATTGGCGAATATCACCACCAAATCGACGAAAAGGGTCGCCTAGCGATTCCAACGAAATTTCGTCAAGATCTCGCGCATGGTGCAGTTGTGACGCGAGGTCTTGATTCTTCGTTGTTCCTGCTCCCATTGGAGGAGTGGGGTAAGTTAGCGGATAAAATCGCAAATTTGCCCCTGGGACAGGCTAATTCACGCGCATTTGCAAGATTAATGCTTGCAGGTGCGATGGACGTGGCGCCTGACAAGCAGGGACGTTTCGTGGTACCGGAGTATTTGCGAACCTATGCTGGTTTGCAAAAATCCGTGGTGATTGTTGGTGTGAATACCAGGTTAGAAATCTGGGATCAGTCGGCTTGGGCAGCGTATTGCGCCAAAACCGAGGAAGACGCCAGCGCCATAGCAGAGCAACTTGGAGGGTTATAAACGATTATGCAACAAGTTCACATACCAGTTTTGGCACAAGAAGTTTTGGAGGGATTACATTTGCAATCAAACGCAACGGTAATTGATGCAACCCTCGGACTTGGCGGTCATGCTGGCTTGATGCTTGAGGCAATCAATCCGAATGGTATTTTGTACGGATTTGATCGTGATGAACGTAATATCGCCATTGCATCAAAGAATTTGGAACGTTTTGGTGAACGACTAAAAACGGTTCACGATTCATTTGCGCATATCGGCGAACATGTAAAAGAACCAATTCAAGCGGCTTTGTACGACTTAGGGTTTTCTTCGGCACATGTGGACGACGCAGAAAGAGGATTCTCGTTTCAAAAAGACGGGCCACTCGATATGCGTTACGACCGCAATACTGAATTAACGGCAGAAGAAATTGTGAATAGCTTTTCTAAAGAAGAGTTAGCCACGATTTTCCGCAAATTCGGTGAAGAACCAGCAAGTGAAGTGGTGGCAAAAGCGATTTTTGAGGCAAGACGCCAAGAACGCATCACAACCACGCTCAAATTAGCCGAAGTCGTTTCGAGTGTTTTACGAAGACGTGGAAAAGCCCACCCGGCAACACGCGTTTTCCAAGCATTACGCATTGTGGTAAACGATGAATTTGGCGAATTGCAAAAATCGATTCCACACGTTGTGGCATTGCTTGAAAAAGGGGGAAGACTCGGCATCATCACTTTTCATTCGTTAGAAGATCGAATCGTGAAAGAAATCATGCGAGAACATCCACTCATGAAACGAAGCGGAAAACCATATAGACCAGAATATAGCGAACGAAAGAGCAATCCTCGTTCACGAAGCGCAAAGTTACGCATTTACGAAAAACAATAAAAAGGAGGTATGCGAGTAAAAATCGCACAATTAAAACAGGTAGTAAAAGAGGCAGGTTTTGGAACCGTCATTTTGATGGCGATGACCTTTCTTTTGCTCGTTGGTTACATCTTGCAAGTGAATAAGGCTTCAACCGCAGGTTACGCTATGCGTGATTTGGATCGAAGTATTGAGCATTTACAACTTGAAAATCAGCGATTGAATATGCAGGTTGCGCGTTTGCAATCGGTAGATAGCGTTACGACTCGTATTCAAATGCTCGGATTACGCGAAATTACCGACGTAAAATACATTCATATTTCTGAACCAACTGTGGCATTGCGGTAGGGGCGTGATTTATCACGCCCGTTTGATTTGAGCGATTAATCGTCATCCCTCCTTTTTTAAGGAGGGACTGAGGGAGGTCTTTGCGATTATGAGATTTTGTCATCCCTGGCACCGACCAGGGATCCAGCGTTTCTTGTGATTTCTGTGTCATCGCGAACAGCGAACGGGTCCTGTCGGAATTTTTACCCCAATATTCGCTCACTGCGTTGCGCGAATTTGGGGTCCCCAAAAATACCGCCACCCGTTAAGTTCGCGAACGACGACGAGTTCTCTTAATACAAAGGAAACTTTTCGCAAAGTTCTTTTACGCTTTGTTTAATCTCGGCAAGTTTTTCTGCGTCTTTATGATGCGTAATCGCTTCATCAATCCAAAGACCAATCATTTCCATTTCTGCCTCTTTCATTCCTCGGGTTGTAATTGCTGGTGTTCCTAATCGAATTCCTGATGGGTCAAAGGGCGAACGGGTATCGTCTGGAATCATGTTCTTATTCACCGTAATGCCGGCGTGGTCGAGCGCAGTTTCTGCCTCAGCGCCACTCACGCCTTTTGGCGTAACGTCCACAAGTAAAAGGTGATTATCGGTTCCGCCAAACATCAAACGAAATCCTTTTTCTTGTAAAATCCGTTCCAAAACCTTTGCGTTTCGTCGAATTTGTTTTGCGTATTCTTTGAATTCAGGTTGCAATGCTTCTTTAAACGCTACCGCTTTTGCTGCAATCACATTCATATGCGGCCCACCTTGAAGTCCAGGGAATACGGCTTTATTAACGGCTTTTGCATGTTTTTCTTTGCACATAATCATACCGCCGCGTGGCCCACGCAAGGTTTTATGTGTTGTCGTTGTTACAATGTCAAAAAGTGGAACCGGATTTTGCATTTCGCCTCCAGCAATCAATCCAGCGATATGCGCAATATCGGCCATAGTGAGCGCGCCAACTTCGTCGGCAATTTCCTTTACACGAGCAAAATCAATTTCCCGTGAATACGCAGAATAACCAACCAAAATCATTTTCGGTTTATGTTCGAGGGCAAGAGCACGCAATTCTTCTAAATCGAGTAAACCGTTTGCATTAGTTTTATATCGAATGAAATTGTAGCGCGACGCCGATTGTGTAACAGGGTGGCCATGCGTTAAATGTCCGCCATGCGAAAGATCCATGCCAAGCACGGTGTCGCCCGGTTTTAACATAGCTTCATAAGCGGCAATATTTGCAGGTGCTCCCGAATGTGGTTGTACATTTACATGTTCGGCGCCAAAAAGTTGTTTTGCACGGTCTATTGCTAATTGCTCAATGACATCAACGTTTTCACATCCGCCATAATAGCGTTTACCAGGGTAACCTTCGGCGTATTTATTGGTTGCAACCGAACCAAGGGCTTCAAATACGGCAGGGGAAACAAAGTTTTCAGAAGGAATCATTTCTAGCCCGGAATTTTGGCGTTCACGTTCGCGTTCAAGGGCTTCGAATATATCTCGGTCAAAAGTGTGTAGGGACATAGGGGAAGTTTGTAGTAAGTGGTAAGTAGGGGTGTGATTCATCACGCCCGTTTGATTTGATATTGCAGGGGGTGAAAAATTCGCCTCTCCCCCAGATATGGGGGAGCCGGAGGGGGAGAATGTTCTGATTCCAGTAAAAATGATTACACCATATGGCGCTATTGTAACCGCGCATGACTGAATGTGCAAAATCTGCTAATCTATTGGCATATGTTAGACGCAAAACACGTTCATATTATTGGAGTCGGCGGAATTGGAACGTCGGCGGTTGCAAAATGGTTCAAATTCCACGGCGCAACGGTTTCTGGTTCCGATATGGCCATGTCGCCGATTTTAGAGGAATTACTCGAAAGAGGAATTACCGCCAAGGTTGGGCATTTTGCCGATAATATTCCAAGCGATTGCGAATTGGTAATTTATAGTTCAGCTATTCCTGCAACCAATCCCGAGCGCCAAACTGCAAATGAACGTGGCATAAAAGAATGGAGTTACCCGAAATTTTTAGGCAAATTAGCGGCAACGAAAAAAACGATTGCGATTTCTGGAACAAATGGTAAAAGCACCACGACCGCCATGATTGCCTCCATTTTAATTGAAGCGGGGCTTGACCCAACGGTGATTGTTGGCACCAAGGTTCCTGGCTGGCATGACGGGAATTTACGCATTGGCCACAGTAATTGGTTTGTGGTCGAAGCCTGCGAACATATGGCGAATATGTTGCAAATCCGGCCAGATATTGCCGTGATTACCAATATTGAAGAGGATCATTTAGATTTTTATCGCGACTTAACGCATATTCGTGAAACGTTTCAGGAATGGATTGATTGCAAGGAAACGTGTTTAGAAGTTGTGTTGAATCGAAACGATGCGGAATCCGCAAAGCTGAAGGCAAAATATGTTTCGTATTTTGATTTTTCGAGTCGTGAAACGTTGAATGGATTTCAACGTTTTGAAACGGGTGGCGTGGATGTAGAATTGCGCATCCCTGGATCATTCAATGCAGCAAATGCTTCGGCCGCACTTGCGGTTGCGCATATTGCAGGTATTGACGACGACATCGCCCTTAAAGCGCTTCGTGCATTTAGTGGAACTTGGCGCCGATTTGAATCACTTGGCGAATATAAGGGCGCAAATGTGTATTCTGATTATGCACATCACCCAACCGCAATTACGGGAACCATTCAGGCGTTCAAGGAATTTTTCCCTGCTCGCCGATTGCTCGTCGTTTTTGAACCGCATCAACATTCAAGAACAGCGGAACTATTTGAAGAGTTTGCAGCGTCATTTGATGCGACAGATGCGTTAATTTTGGCAGAAGTTTACGAAGTTGCAGGGCGCACCGAAGAAAAAACGGTGAGTTCGGCAGATTTGGCCGAGGCAATCAAATCACGCAATACCGTTAACGACATTTCTTTCGCAAAAACGTACGAGGAACTAGATGCGCTTATACAAAACCAATTGCAGGAAAACGATATTTTGGTCTTTATGGGCGCTGGCACTATTGATGGATTTGCACGCAGGTTGATTGCCTAAATCAACAGGGCTATAATAAGAGCAGAACTCTTAACCGAAATTCCTATGCGCATTGCAGAAATTCTTGGAACAAATATGGAACTCACGCTTCCGATTAAACAGTATGTGGAAGAAAAATTGGCGGGCGTGGCAAAATTAACTTCAAAATTTGAACCATGCGATGTACGAACCGAAGTTGGAAAAACCTCGAATCATCATCAAAAGGGCGATGTTTTTCGTGCGGAATTTAATTTAACGATTCCAGGAACCGTGATTCGTGCCGAAGCGGTGCTTGATGATTTATACGCAGCAATCGACAAAGCGACCGATGATTTGAAACGTCAGGTTAAGAAGTATAAAGATAAGTTACAAGATGCAGATCGTGTGGTTATGGAAAGTGAGTATATTGAGAGCGAAGAAGAGTTTGAAGTTTAGAGTGGGCAAAAGCCCATTCTTTTTTACTTGAAGAAATATTGCACTTAAGGCACAATGCTCGCATTATGAATAAGCTACTTACCCTTGTTTTTGGAGATCCGAATAAAAAAGTGCTCGCAGAATTAAAAACCGACGCAGAAGCCATAAATGCCCTAGAATCAAGCATTTCCGCGCTTAGCGACGAAGCGTTAAAAGCGAAAACGGCTGAATTTAAAGAACGATTGCAAAAAGGCGAAACCGTAAACGATCTTGTTTGTGAAGCGTTTGCTGTGGTGCGAGAAGCTGGTTTGCGCACGCTTAGCCAGCGTCATTTTGATGTGCAATTAATGGGAGGACTTGCTTTGCATCAAGGAAAAATCGCTGAAATGCGCACCGGAGAAGGTAAAACGCTTACATCAACCTTGCCGATTTATGTAAATGCCCTCGAAGGAAAAGGCGTGCATGTCGTAACGGTTAATGATTATTTGGCAAAACGCGATGCGGTTTGGATGGGTCAGATTTTTTCCTTTTTAGGTTTGAGTATTGCTTGTATTCAGCATGAGGGCGGATACATTTACGATGAATCGTTTAAAACCGAAGAAAAAGCCGACGAAGAACGCGATGCCACGGGGTCATTCCGTGTGCAAATGGATTTTTTGCGACCAATTTCGCGTAAAGAAGCCTACGACGCCGATATTACCTACGGCACAAATAATGAATTTGGTTTCGATTATTTGCGCGATAATATGGCAGGTTCCATCGACCAAATTGTGCAACGTGATTTGCACTTTGCCATTATCGACGAAATCGATTCCATCTTGATTGACGAAGCACGAACGCCACTTATTATTTCTGCGCCAGCGGAAGAAAGCGCAGATTTGTACTATAAATTTGCCGGCATGGTAAAGGATTTGGTGGTGAATGAAGATTATAATGTGGACGAAAAAATGCGCGTCGCAACATTTACCGAAGGCGGATTGCATAAAATTGAACAACGATTGGGTATTGAGAATTTATATGCGGAAGGCGGTATGCATTTTGTGCATTATGCCGAACAGGCTCTTCGTGCGCGGGCAATTTACAAAATCGACAAAGATTACGTGGTGCAGGGCGATGAAGTAAAAATCGTTGATGAGTTTACGGGCCGCATTATGGAAGGCCGTCGTTATAGCGAAGGATTGCACCAAGCGCTTGAAGCAAAAGAAGGCGTTGCGATTCAACGTGAAAGCAAAACTCTTGCCACGATTACCTACCAAAACTATTTCCGCATGTATAAAAAATTATGCGGAATGACAGGTACGGCAAAAACGGAATCCGAAGAATTTATGACGATTTACGGCCTAGAAGTCGTGGTCGTTCCAACGAACCAAACCGTTGCGCGAAAAGATTTGCCAGATTTGATTTATAAAAATGAAATTGGAAAGTTTTTGGCGGTGATTGATGAAGTAAAAGCGCGGCGCGAAAAAGGTCAGCCGGTTTTGATCGGTACTGCTTCTATTGAAAAGAATGAATTGCTCCATAAATTACTCACTCAATCCGGCATTCCACACCAAATGTTGAATGCGAAAAACCACGAACAAGAAGCGCAAATCATTGCGCAAGCTGGTAAAACAGGCGCTGTTACGGTTGCAACCAATATGGCGGGACGTGGTGTCGACATCGTGCTTGGCGGAAATCCTTCTACAAAAGAAGAACAATTGGCCATCAAAGCGCTTGGCGGATTATTTGTGCTTGGTACGGAGCGCCACGAGTCACGCCGCATCGACAATCAGTTGCGCGGACGTAGCGGACGGCAAGGCGACCCTGGAGAAACACGTTTCTTTGTTTCGCTCGAAGATGATTTGATGCGAATTTTTGGTGGCGACCGTTTGAAAAAAGCCATGGAATTATTGCAGGTAGATGATAAAACGCCGATTGAATCTCGTCTTGTAACCTCGCAACTCGAAAAGTCGCAAGAACGAGTAGAAGGTCATCATTTTGATTCTCGTAAACGTGTTTTGCAATACGACGACGTTTTGAATAAGCATCGAACGGCCGTTTATGAACGTCGCAAGGCGATTTTGATGGACGATGATTTTGATGTGAAGCGTGAAGTGAAAGAAATGATTGAATCAGAAATTGAACGTGTGGTGCTATTCCATACGGGAGACTCTTCTGAAACGGACATTCCAGAAGAATTCCGCGAAAAGCAAAAAGGCGATTGGAATCCGCAAGAAATTGTGGAAGTGATGAATACGATTTTGCCACTCAAACCAGAATTAGAACAAAAAATCAAAACAGTTTTTAAAACAATTTCAAAAGACAAAGAAATGCTTGCGGCGCAACGCACCGACGTTATCGAGGCAATGGTTGAATTTGTGGAAAGTGAATTGAATCGTTTAGAAAAAATGTTCTCGAATGAAAAAGATTTCAAGCAATTGCTGAAAAGCATTATGTTGCGCACGATTGATAATGCATGGGTAAGCCATTTGGAAACCATGAATTATTTGCGACGTTCTATTGGTTTGCGTGGGTATGGGCAACGCGATCCATTGGTTGAGTATAAGCGCGAAGCATTTGGCATTTTTAACGCCATGCAAGCGGCGGTAGATAGGGAAGTGGTTTACCATGTTTTCAAAGTCTTTTCGCAAGGAAATCCAAATAACATCACCATTGCGCCTTCGGTTATGGAAACGCAAAATGCAGCTCCTCAACAACAACCACAAGCAAATCCGCAAACAAATCGCATGATGCCGAACCGGGCAAGTTCTCGTGCAGCGGCGAATTTATTGCGCGGGGCAAAAAAATAATATGGAAGAGTTAAAGCATCGGATTGAAGAAGAAGATGCAAAATTGCGGGCATTTGGCACAACGCAAGAACAAAAAGACGCGTGGGGAGTAAAAACCAATGTTGGGTATTGGATTATTGGCAGGCAAACGGCGGAGTTTTTGCGTGACTTGGTTTTAACTGAACGTCCAAAACAGATTCTTGAAATTGGAACGTCGGTTGGATATTCCACGCTTTGGCTTGCAGAAGCAGTAAAAACGTATGGCGGAAAAGTCGCAACGATTGAAATCGAAGCGTTTAAATCAAAAATGGCAAAGGCGCATTTTGCTGAAGCAAACCTTAACGACGTCGTTACGCTTTATACAGAATCATTTGAAGATGTAGCGAAATGGTGGAAAGACCCAATCGATTTTCTCTTTTTAGACGCAAATAAAAACGGCTATTTAACAGCGTTTCAATTATTTGAACCGTTTTTAACGCCAAATGCCGTGGTTGTAGCCGATAATGTGCTCGATATGCGCGATCGGTTAGAAGGCTTTTTACAGCATTTAACTAATCACGAGGATTTTGAAACACAAATGCACGAAATCGATCACGGAATCTTCATCGCTCGCAAAAAGGCGTGATATACTTTGGTTATATGCCAAAGCAAAAAGGCGAGAAAAAGATTCGGCCAAAAAAGGAATTACTTTATGCAACCAAACTTTTTCGGGCCCTTGTGTATTTTGCTTCTGCTTTATCGATTGTATTGATTATTTTGATTTTGAGTCGTTGGAATTTTCGACATGAAATTCCTCCTTTTTTCAGTGTAGACCCTCAAACCTTTTCTGCAATGATGCAAAAAGATGTGCACGGAGTGATTGTTGATATTCGTCATCCGTCTATGCATGCCGAGGCACATATTCCTTCTGCGGTGCATGGAGCTTGGAATGATTGCACGGAATTTGGCGTCGATATTTGTTCGCGTTCGTATTGTAAAGAAAAAACGCCTTACTATTTCTATTCTACGAAAGGCGAAGATTACCACGAAGTTCGCTATGCTTTGCGAAGAACCGCTTGGAGAGGGTGCTATGACGATGTGTATTTTTTGGAGGGTGGATTCACTGATTGGGTGAAAGAAGCACGACCAATTGAGCAATAATTGCCAAAACTGCCATTCAACGCTACTCTTTTTCTATATGGAAATGTGGTGGCTATTACCAATCTTGGCGGGTTTTGTGGCGAGTCTCAGCCTCACCTCAGTTGCGCGAATGCTTGCGATACGTTTTGGCGTCGTCGATAAACCAGATGGCAAACGAAAACAACATGGCCGTATTATTCCACTTTTAGGCGGTACAGCAATTTTTAGCGCATTAGCGTTTGTTACCTTGCCGGTGCTCTTTTTCACTAATCACTTTACGCAAGGTGAAATTACCGTTTGGCATTTTATTGGCTTTTTTCTTGGTGGATTGGTGTTGATTGCAGGCGGCGCGCTTGATGATAAATATACTTTACCTGCAAAAGAAACGGTTTTATTTCCAATCGTTGCGTCGGTAACGGCGATTGCTTTTGGCATGGGGATTTCACAAATGACCAATCCTTTTGGTGAGGCATTTGAATTAAGTGAAATGATTTCCCATCTTTTTACGTTTTTGTGGCTTATCGGCATGATTTACACCACAAAATTACTCGACGGCATGGATGGCCTTGCCACAGGGGTCGGTATGATTGCTTCGTTAATGATGGCATTGCTCGCGCTTTCTACCGCCTTTTACCAGCCCGACGTTGCGCTATTCGCACTTATTGCCGTTGCGGTGCTTTTTGGCTTTTTACTCTGGAATTTGCCGCCTGCGCAGATTTTTCTTGGGGAAGGGGGAAGTAC
>CAYZYJ010000025.1:9883-11571 GCA_964482565.1 uncultured Gammaproteobacteria bacterium | reverse complement strand
CAATTCTTTTTTGCTGGTTTTGAAAAGCTAGGCGAGTGGTCGGCGGCAGGGTATTTAAAAGGTGCAAACGGCCCTTTTGCGGAATTTTTCCAGTCGCTTGCTGGCAACCCATTGATTGATGCATTGAATGTATGGGGACTCATATTGATTGGATTGGCGTTAATTTTTGGGTTAATGGTGCGGCCAGCATCGTTCTTTGGCGCAATTTTAATGGGATTGTATTACTTTGCGCATTTTGAAACCAATACGGCACATGGCTATATTGATTCGCATATTATGTATATTGCGCTTTTCATTTTGTTTATGGCAGGGGGCGCCGGCCATGCCTTTGGATTGAATGGAATTGTGGCACGAAATTTGCGTAAAAAATCGGCCATAAGCCAAGTGCTATTTGGATAATTATGACAGATAGGAGGAAAAAAATTGTCATCGTTGGCGCCGGTTTTGCAGGATTGACATGCGCGTTTTCGCTTGCAAAAAAGTTAAAGAATGAAGCGGAAATTAAACTTGTCGATAAATCTGAAACGCATACCTACACGCCTTGGCTTTACGACGTCGCAACCAGTTTTTTAATTGATTCCTCCGCAAAGCATTTGCATGAACTCGAACGCATTGGGGCCTTTTCGATTCCGCAACTCATTCAAGCGTCGAATCATGCACATTTGCGTTTCAAAAAAGCGGAATTAGATCTTATCGATAAATCTGATAAACATCTTTTATTTAAAGATGGTAAAACCATGCGTTATGATTATTTGGTGATAGCGATTGGCGCGCAGGTGAATTATTTTCAGATTCCTGGCATGAAAGAAAATGCACTTTCGTTAAAAACGCTCGAGGACGGTTTGCATATTCGTAGTCGCATGCATGAATTACTTGTGCAGATTAAAAAGCATGGTTCGAAACGAGGGCGCATTATTATTGTTGGTGGCGGCCCAACGGGGGTAGAGACAGCAAGCGAATTGGCAAACTTTTTGCGTGCTTGTGAAAAGAGAGGGCTAGATTATTGTAAACGAATCGACATCAGTATTCTTGATGCGGGTACTAGTTTGCTTGGTGGATTACATCCGTTTTTAGGACGAGATGCAAAAAATCGTTTGCAAGAACTTGGCGTAAAAGTGCTTACTGAAACCTTGGTGAAAAACGTGCAAGAAAAATCGATTGAAATTGTGCAAGGCGAGAAAAAGTCACAAATGGAATATGATGCATTGATTTGGGCAGGCGGCGTTGCCTCTCAAGATATTATCCCGCGTCTTCCACTTTTGCACGACGATAAAAATCGCATAAAAACCGAGAAAACACTTTTTGTAAGCGGTGAAAAAGATATTTTAGCGCTTGGTGATTGCATGAGTTTTTTTGATCATAGCCAAAAGAAAACCCTTCCACCAACGGCGTGGGTTGCGGTTGACGTTGGAAAAATTGCGGCACGTAATATTGCTGCACATATACATGAACAACCGTTGCGAGAATACACTCCACCAAAAAATTGGCCAGCCATCATTACGCTTGGCGGCACATATGCAATTGGTGGCGGTGGAGGAATTTATTTGCGCAAAAAATTGGCCTTCATTTTACGTCGGCTTGTTGATTTGAGATTCTTCTTAGGAATTATGCCGTTTTTCATGGCGCTACGCATTTGGACACGCGCGATTTTTACTCTTTCGCATAACGATTAATATGCCAGCACTCAA
>CAYZYJ010000025.1:0-9783 GCA_964482565.1 uncultured Gammaproteobacteria bacterium | reverse complement strand
ATGTCGATTCTAGAAAAACCGCTGAAACAACCAACCGTATTAATTTTAGGCGGAATAAAACTCTCTTCAAAGTTTCCTCTTTTACACGCGTTTGAATCACAAGTAGAGCAATTATTTGTTGGAAGTGGCGTTGCGAGTTTATTTTATGCCGCGCAAAAAGGCACGAAATCGTATGGCGCAAAACGATTCGAAGTAAAGGAATTACGTGATGCAGAGAAAATCATGCGTCTTTATAAAGAAAAACTTGTTTTACCAGAAGAGTTTTTGGTTCAAGGTAAATCGGGGCGAGCAATAAAAGTTGCTTGTGAAGATATACGTTCACAACATCGTATTGTAGACGTAACGCCGACCTATGTTCATATTTTAGATGCACATTTAACAGAAAAACATAGCGTGCTTTGGAATGGGCCGCTTGGTGTTTTTGAAGAATCGATTGGTAAAAAGGGAAGTATTGCGCTTGCAGAGGTGCTAATCCCGCATGCAAAACGTGTGTTACTTGGTGGCGGCGATACCGTACACTTTTTACATAGCGAACATTTCCTCAAGGATTTTCCGCGTGTTTCGCTTGGCGGCGGAGCAATGCTTTCATATATCGCAGGCGAATCCATGCCAGGACTCGAACCACTTTTTAAAAAATAGTGTATACTAACAATATAATTTCTTAGGAGGACTATGAAAGATAAAATAAAAGATATTCACGCGCTCGAAATTCTTGATTCACGCGGAAATCCAACCTTGCAAGTACGTGTTACATTAAAAGGTGGAGCAAGCGGCGTGGCGAGTGTGCCAAGCGGTGCATCAACCGGAATTCACGAAGCACTTGAATTACGCGATGGCGATTCCAAACGCTATAACGGCAAAGGTGTTTTGAAAGCGGTAAAAAATGTGAATGCAACCATTGCTTCTAAAATGGTGGGCATGAATGTACATGATTTAGAAGAGCTCGATAATGCGATGCGTATTTTAGATGGCACGGTAAATAAACATCGTTTGGGCGCGAATGCGATTTTGGGCGTTTCTATGGCAGCGGCGCATGCTGGTGCGAAAGGCGCAGGTATTCCGCTTTATGAATATTTGCGCGAAACGTACGGAATCAACGAACAAAAGTTTAAATTGCCAACGCCACTCATGAACGTATTCAATGGCGGAGCGCATGCCGATACGAATTTAGACATGCAGGAATTTATTGTGATTCCGCATAAATGGCCAAGCTTTGCACGCAAATTACAAGCAGGAAGTGAGATTTTTCACGCGCTTGGCGACGTATTGAAAAAAGATGGACTCGACACCGATGTTGGAAATGAAGGTGGATATGCACCAGACGTTGGAAAAACCGAACAAGCGCTTGAGTATTTAATGAAGGCAATTAAAACGGCAAAGTATAAAGCGGGAACCGAAATTGGTTTAGGAATTGATGTTGCGGCAAGTGAATTTTATGATCCAAAAAAGAAATTATACATTTTGAAAACAGATAGACGAAAAATGTCGGCCGAAGAAATGACGGATTTGATCGAAGGCTGGGTGAAGAAATATCCAATGATGTCGATTGAAGACCCACTCGATCAAGATGCATGGAGCGACTGGGTGATGTTTACCAAGCGTTTGGGCAAAAAGATAATGGTGATTGGGGATGATTTTTATGTGACCAATGCTGAACGTTTGAAAAAGGGAATTGAACAAAATTGTACCAATGCCATTTTGATTAAGATGAATCAAATTGGAACGCTTTCTGAAACCATGGAAACGATTAAAATGGCAAAGGCGAATAAACAGAAAGTGGTGATTTCGCATCGTTCCGGAGAAACAAGCGACACCACGCTTGCCGATTTGGCGGTTGCGGTAAATGCAGAATATGTAAAAACAGGTGCGCCTTCGCGTTCGGAACGTTTAGCAAAGTATAATCGTTTACTCGAAATCGAAGAGGAATTGGGGAGTTAGGTGGTAGGGGCGTCATTTATGACGCCCTTTTGATTTGTCACCCTTCGTGGTCATAATGCCAGCCGGAAATGCGTTCTTTGAATTGCACAGGCAAGGTTGCAGCGCGTTGCCATGAACCTGAACCGTATTTTTCTTGAATCGTATCGAGTGCCGAAAGAACGCGCTCGTGTTTTTGATCGTGTTTAAATAAGGGAATAGAACCGTTTCCTGAATGGAGGTTTGAAACGCTCACACCAATTAGTCGAATAGGCGAATAAGGATTGCGCACGCTATCAATCATACGCCACGCATTTTTATAAATTTGCAATCCATCTTTTAGTGGTTCTTTGAATCGCTGTTCTTTATGAGTGCCAGAAAAATCTTTATAGCGTAAAAACACCGAAATACTAGAAGCGCGAAAACGCTGTTTACGCATACGCCAAGAAACACGATCGCATAAAGCAAGGGTATTGGCGCGAATATCTTGTTCGGTTAATAAGTCTTTGGCGAATGTATAAGAATTTCCAACCGATTTGGGAATTGGTACCGAAGAAGAGATATGGGAATCACCCATACCACGAGCGGCATAATACAAAAACGAAGCGGTATGCGGTTTAAATTCCTGAATCAATTTCGCAAGAGGTGTATGGCGCAAACCACGCATACTTGTAATACCGATTGCGTGCAATCGCTTTTCAATACGCGGGCCAATACCGCAAATAGCAGAAAGTGGTTGATTATTTAAAAATGAAATCACATCACTTGGCGGCAAAACGGTTAATCCATTTGGTTTTACGGATTCACCAGCAAGTTTTGCAAGTAATTTATTTGGTGCAATGCCAATCGAGGCGGTGCAATATGCGCCAATTTCGCGTTTAATATCGTTGCGAATAAGTTGTGCTAAAAGCGTGGCGCCAAAGTAATCGCCGGCCGAACTGATGTCGGCAAAAGCTTCGTCGGTGCTGAATTGTTCTACGGCATCGCAATGTCGGCGGAGGATTCCTAAAAAGCGATGTGTAATTTCTGCATACTTTTTAGGGTCGCCTGAAATCATTTGCAAATCTGGGCAAAGATTTTTTGCGAGCATGCTTGGCATGGCGGTTTTTACGCCACATTTCTTCGCTTCAATGGAAGCGGTGGTGATAACAGTGCGAGCAAGGTTTTGCTGCGATAAAGAAATGCGTTCAGAACCTTTTTCTGCTTTTGATACATCAATCGAGTATTTGCTTTTGCCGGTAACCGCAATAGGTTTTCCGCGCAAAAACGGATTCGCCTGTTGTTCGACCGAAGCAAAAAATGAATTGAAATCGAGATGTAAAATAAGAGGCATGAAAAGAAGTTATTCGGTGTACATTTCTACCACACGCCATTCGAGCGTATCGCTTTGAAGGCGTAATTTGAAAAAAGTCGTATCGCTTGAAACGGAAAAGTAAAATAACATCACTCTTCCTTCGCGGGCGCCATGAATAAGATTAACCGATTGAATAGGGTAGTGTTTCCCTTGCCAGCGCACGATTTTTGGTTTTACACGACGATCAGAAAACTCTACTAAAACATCAATCGGATCATTGAGTAATTCATGCATGTTAGAAACTTAAGTGAAGCAAATGAAGGGCATGTTGCATGGTTTTACGTGCGCGACGACGAGAAAGACGTGTGCGAAATTGTTTGCGTATATCGCGGATTTTTTTAGAACGTTCACGGGTGGTATAGGCGAGAGTGGATTGGTAGTAGCGAATGGATGTTGTCATATTTTTGGGAGTTTGAAGATAAGGGGCATCGCGTGGATGCCCATTTTCTTTTTGTTAGGGAGAGGAGATTTTAATGTTTTTGATTTTTTGGGTGCGCTAAAAGCAGTGCTTCATGGGCAAAATGAGTAATGATTAAATTGGACATGTCTTAAAGAGGAGAGAAGACATGATGAATCTGGAGAAGAACCGGATCCCTTCGGCTCCATTCCAGAATCGTTTCTAGGATCCTCCAATCTTGGAGAAAACAATTCTGGTATTGAGCGAACAAATGAATTAAACGCGTCCAAATTTACGAATAACGGCGCGAACAATCCCTTGAATATTGACGTCACCCTTCACGATTATCGGGCCCATGGTGCTATTTGCCGGCTGCAAGCGAATGTGATCAGCTTCGCGGTAAAAGCGTTTAAGTGTGGCATAAGCATTATCGAGGAGTGCTACCACAATATCGCCATTTTTTGGGGAAGGATTGCGTTCAATAATCACATAATCGCCATCAAATATGCCATCTTCAATCATGGAACGGCCTTTTACTTTTAGAACATAGGAATTAGTCGCATCAACCACGAAATCCGTTGGTACGGCCATGGCTTCATTTTCTTCAATCGCATCGATTGGTTCGCCGGCGGTAATGATTCCAACAAGCGGCAATAGAACGCTGAGTGGCGAAACGTCGCCTGCGTCAACCAATTCAATAGAACGCGCACAGCCATCTTCGCCCGTATTGATAACTCCTTTTTCGCAAAGCGCTTGAATATGCTGGTGAACGGTGGAAGGGGAAGAGAGGCCCATACCGCTTGCGATTTCGCGGTAAGAAGGCGTGAATCCTTTTTTTTGGATAAACCCTTCTATAAAGCCGAGGACTTCTTTTTGTTTTTTTGTTAGTGGTGGGAGTTGATTCATAGTGTTGCTGATCTGTTCGTATTATAACCGAACAAAAACAGAACACAAATTGGTTTTGGGGATAAGTGAATTTTAGGGCGAGTTTTAGGCATCTTTTTTTGGTTGCCGTGAATGCTTTGCCGTGTTAGGTTAGAGGGCGTATGAAAAAGACGGTAGAAATTCCTCTTTTAGGCCATCCAGACAAGATTTGTGACCGCATTGCGCAGGCGATTGTGGATGAATATTTGCGCCGAGATCCGCGAAGTTTAGTGGATGTTCAGGTGCTTGGCGCGCATGGCATGGTAATGATTGGCGGTATTGCAGATTCGCGTGCTGATTTTGATGCTACCGCCTTAGTGAAGCGTGTTTACGCGGCTTCTGGCTATACCGATGACATTGAACCATTCGTGCAAATAGAACGTGGGAGCGAAGAAGAACGGCGCATGGTGGTGCGTGGTGGCGCGCGCGATGCCTTAACCGTGCGAGGTTATGCAACCAAAGAAACACGGGAATTATTGCCTCGCCCCTATGTGTATGCGCTTGAATTAGCGCGACGAATTGATGCCTTACGTTTTAGTGAAAACCGCTTGCCATGGCTGCAAACCGATGGTGTTTTGCAATTAACCATGAATGGCGCCGAGCCGGAAAGCGTGAGTTTATTTGTGCAACATATGGAAGGTATTGAGCAGCCTCAAGTGCAAACGGCGCTTCTTGAACAGGCGATTTGGCCGATTTTTGGAAAGTCAGAAACATTAAAAGTGACGATTAACCCTATGGGACCGTTTACCGTTGGGGGATTTTATCGTCGTGGTGGCAGTTCCGGAAAATGGACCGGAGCCGATACCTATGGCGGATTATTGCCAGAAAGTGGACTTTCATTTATTGGAAAAGACCCACGCCACCCAGCCCTTGCGGGGCGACTTTTAGCGCGTTTTGCCGCGCGCGAATTGGTAGAAGAATTTGGGGGAAATGTATTGATTTCTGCAACCTATCAAATTGGTAAAGAAGAACCGGTGGTGATTGAGGCGATTGCAGGAAATGGCAAGGATTTATCGGAAATCGTGAAGGAAAAGTATGATTTTAAGCCAAGCGCAATTGTGGAACGTTTCGGCTTAACCACGCCTATTTACGAATCATTGGCGAATAATGGCATTTTCGGGCGTCCAAATAGCCCATGGGAAGGAGGAAAAAACGCTTGACACGACTCAAATCTTTGCTATACTAAGCCAAGTTACGTTTATTCTTTTTAAAACGACTTACCCTCCTCTACGCTTGTATACGAGCGCTTTATCGTGCGGTAGGCATTTGTAAAATGCACATCTTGAGCTGTGGCAACACGGTTCGATGCGCAAAGTAGCACACCCGCCTGCACGAGTCGCGACGTCTCCTCCAAGTTCCTGTCGCGATAGCTCGTCTCCACCAAGCGCCTGCATGTCGTAGGGGAGGGTACCTTTCCGTCATTTTTCTATCCTCGAACCTCCGCGCCTTTGCCCGGGGGTTTTTATTTTTTTGGGGAAGGAAGTGGTTTGCATGAAATATATAGGATGGGTATAGTGAATGTGTCGCCCATATAATTCGTCCTTGCAATCAAGTAAGGGCGACGGTTCCAATAAGACTTAGCTGTTTGGCAAGTACAACTATTGGGCGACAACCGTCGTCCTTATTTGTTTTTGCGCATAACAACTTTTTTATGTCGTCACAGCACGATTCACAGAACGCTCGTTCGTTCGAGAAATTTACTAATCTCTATTCATTGAGTAAGACCTTGAGGTTTGAGCTAAAGCCGGTGGGGAATACTGATGTGATGGTGAGAGAACACGGAATCGTAAAGATGGATGAAGATAGAAAGAAACGATACGAGAAAACAAAACCGTTTTTCGATAAACTCCACCAAGAATTTATAAATGAATCATTGAATGGGGTGATGTTAAGTGCATTAACTGGCTATGAAGTTATTTATAAGCAATGGAAATCAGATAAGAAAAATAAAGATTTTCAAAAGCAACTTGAAAAGAAAGAAAAAGAATTGCGAGAAGAAATCGTTCAGCTATTTGATCGTAAGGCAAGCGAATGGGTTCAGCAATTGAATGATGAGGTAAAGATTAAAAAACAGAATCATGAATTTTTGTTTGAACCTGGTGTATTTGCTATTTTGCATAAAAAATATGGGAATGACCCAGAATCCATTTATGGTGATAAATCCATTTTTGCCAGTTGGGATAAATGGACGGCATATTTTGGTAAGTTCTTTGAAACACGAAAGAACTTTTATAAGAGTGACGGCACCGCGACAGCAGTTGCAACGCGTGTTGTAAATGACAACTTGCGTCGTTTTTACGACAATCTTGAGTTATTCCGTAGTATAAAATCCAAGCTTGATCTTTCTATTTTAGAAAAGGATTTTAATGTTGTTACGGATAATGTATTTGCATTAGATTTTTACCATGGCTGCCTGAACCAATCAGGAATTGATACGTACAATGCGTTAATTGGTGGCGAAGTACGAGAAAATGGAAATAAAATCAAAGGTATAAATGAATATATTAATGAACACCGTCAAAATACTGGCGAAAAACTACCTCGCTTAAAGAAATTAGATAAGCAAATCGGGAGTGATAAAGCGGCTTTTATTGATTTAATTGAAACTGATATTGAATTGCAGGAACAATTACATTCTTTTATTGCAACGACGGTAGAAAGGATAGAAAAATTGGATTCGTGTTTTGCGCAGATTTCAAATGAAAATACCAATTTATCTGGAATCTTTTTAAATAAAGTAGGAATGAATACAATTACTCGCAGATGGTTTGTAAGTAGTCAGAAAATTTCTGCCGCACTCGTGATTGCGTTAAATGCAGCTGGTGATAAATCTGCAAAATTTGATAAGAAGTCGGAAGAATACAAATTGCCAGAATTCATCAGTTTACAAACGATTAAAAGTGCTATTGAGCAAATGAAGGTAGATGGTGAGAATATTTGGAAAGAGTCTTATACAAAAGATATTGCTACATTTCCTAATGATGCTTGGGATCAATTTTTGGCGATTTTGAATTATGAGTATGCAGAGCTGAGAGATAAGGGGCATCAAGAAAATGGTGCCAGTTTAAAAGTATTGCAAGCGAATTTAGAATCAGCCTTAAGTGTGGATGATTTTAAACGAAATGAAATAGTCACGAATACCATTAAATTGTATTCCGATCGAGTGCTAAATATTTACCGATTAGCAAAATACTTTTCGCTTGAAAAATCACGTCAATGGAATCCAGATGGTTTGGAATTAGATGATTTCTATGTTGATTATCAAGAGTACTCAGGTGATAGTTTTGAGAAAATCGTAAAAGTTTACGATAAAATTCGTAATTACTTAACAAAAAAACCATTCAATACGGATAAGTGGTTGTTGAATTTTGAGAACTCAACATTAGCTGCAGGTTGGGATAAGAATAAAGAAACAGATAATTGTGCTGTATTGCTTCGAAAAAACGGCATGTATTACCTTGGTATTATGTCGAAAGGCAATCATAACGTTTTTAGAGATTATCCAACGGGAAAAACTGGTGGATATGAAAAGTTAGAGTATAAACTTTTTCCAGGGCCATCAAAGATGATGCCGAAAGTTTGTTTCTCTAAGTTGGGTCGCGATTCGTTCAAGCCAAGTGACGAAATTCTTCATATCTATGAAAATGAGGAATTTAAGAAGGGCGATACATTCTCGGTCGCTTCCATGCAGAAGTTGATCGCTTTTTACATCGAGGCACTTGGTAGTTATCCGGGTTGGAAAATGTATGATTTTTCAACCGTAAAACCTGCAGCAGAATATACTGAAAACATTGGAGAATTTTATAATGATGTAGCGAAGTGCGGTTATATTATTTCTTTCAATTTAATAAGTGATGATTATATCGATTCTTTGAATACTGACGGAAAACTCTTTTTATTTGAAATTCGTAATAAAGATTGGAATACGATGCATGATGGTAAGAAGAAGAACGGTAGCAAGAATCTTCATACTGTGTATTTTGAGCAAGTCTTCTCAGAAGAGAATAGACGAATGAATTTTCCAATGAAATTAAATGGAGAAGCGGAAATATTCTTCAGACCTGCAACTGATAGGGAAGTTTTGGGTACGAAAAAGGATCAAAAACATAAAAATGGTAAGGATGTAGTAGTTAGTAAACGCTATGCGGAAGATAAATATTTCTTTCATGTGCCACTAACATTTAATCGCACGGCGCCAGATGTACGACGCTTTAACCAGTCGGTAAATGAACTATTACAGAGTAACCCAGAAATTAACATTATTGGTATTGATCGTGGCGAAAAGCATTTGGCATATCTATCGGTAATCAATCAAAGAGGCCAGATTTTAGAGATGAAATCATTGAATCAGATTAATGGAAAAGATTATGCTGCATTACTACAAGAAAGAGCAAAAAATCGTGAACAAGCTCGTAGAGACTGGAAGAGTGTTGAACAAATTAAAGATTTGAAAAAAGGATATATTTCTTTAGTTGTTCGAGAAATTGCTGATTTAATCATTAAATACAACGCAATTGTTGTATTTGAAGATTTGAATATGCGATTCAAACAAGTGCGAGGCGGAATTGAAAAAAGCGTTTATCAGCAATTAGAAAAAGCATTGATTGATAAATTGAATTTCTTGGTAAATAAAAATGAAATGGATCCAGAAAAAGCTGGGCATGTACTTCGCGCTTACCAATTAGCTGCTCCTTTTGAGTCGTTCAAAGACATGGGTAAACAAACGGGAATAATGTTTTATACCCAGGCGGAATATACTTCGCAAACCGATCCAGTTACGGGATTCAGAAAGAATGTTTATATGAGTAATTCTGCAACGATTCCTAAAATTCAGGACTTTATTTCAAAGCTTGATGCAATCGGTTGGGACGATGAATTAAAGAGTTACTACTTTGAATATGACCCAATTAATTTTGTGGACGCGAAATTTAAAGACGGCACCCATTCGAAGGTGTGGCGGGTCTATGCAAATATTCCACGCATTAAAAGAGAAAAGGTTGATGGGTATTGGAATTCGGTGGCGGTAAATCCAAATGATGTATTGGTGCAATTATTCACTGATTGGGGATTTGATAATTTGTATTCTGAAGATTTGAAAGATCAAATTTTCCAAATGGAAAGCGAGGGAAGATTTAGTGGAACAAAAGTTTTAGATGGTAAATCTAGAAACTTCTGGGAGAGCTTTACCTACTTG
>CAYZYJ010000024.1:0-11630 GCA_964482565.1 uncultured Gammaproteobacteria bacterium | reverse complement strand
GAACGAACAAGGGTTTCAACGATTTCAAGCGCCTGTTCACCAGTATCTGGCTGTGAGATAAATAGTTCTTCGGTATCGACACCAATCTTTTTTGCATATTCCGGATCAAGGGCATGTTCCGCATCAACGAACGCTGCAACGCCGCCTAACTTTTGGCACTCTGCGACGATGTGCTGTGCGAGCGTTGTTTTACCCGAAGATTCTGGGCCATAAATTTCAATGATGCGGCCTTTTGGTACACCAAGTACGCCAAGCGCTAAGTCGAGCGATAAGCAACCTGTTGGAATGACTTCGATTTCCATGGCCTTCGCTTCACCGAGTCGCATAATCGATCCTTCACCAAAGCGTTGTTTGATTTGATCAATCGCATCATTTGCTGCTTTCAGTTTTTCTAGTTGTTGGTTCTTTGCCATATAAAGTAAAAAAGGGGATATTTTCCCCCTAACAACTCTATAATATCACAGTTCTGAATCAGGCAAGACCCTGCGTGTTGATAACACCGGTCCAAGTTCTTTTTCTTTTGGATCGAATACGATATTTCGTTCAATTTTTGCTCGGCGAGAATAGCGACGTTCGGCTTCAATCAGAATCGTATTTAATCCACGGTCTAAATCAACCTCAGCAGAAAATGTTGAATCATCGTTAATCACCACTTGCTCGCCATTCACATAAATCGTTGCTTCGTCTTCTACGTATCCTTCAACAAGAATCATTGCCTGTTCGCTGACCGTTGCATTTACCGGTGAAAAGAGAACTAATTGTGGCGGAGCGGTTACCGAAAAAATTTGCCACCCTAAATACAAGGCAACGCCGGCCACTGCAAAGCTTCCAAAAATCAATGGTGTTAAGCGATTCCATACAATCAACTTCATTCGGCGCAAACGTTGGCGAGGCGAACGAAGCGGTGCAACTAAATCGCAACACCCACATTCTTCTTCATATAAATCTAAAAAATACGACTCATCGGCGTTTAAGGCCTGTGCATAGGCGCGAATAAAATTGCGCGTATACATTGGTTCTGGCAAAACATGGTATTGCCCACGTTCAAGCGCTTCTAAGTAGCGCCTCTGTATACGCGTCTTTTGCTCAATCATATCTAAACTAACGGCCTGCCCTCTTCGAAGGGCACGCAGTTTTTCCCCAAGGGTTGCACCCGTATGATCAAGTTTTCGCATCACGAATACCATAGAACCAATTACGTTTCATCTTCGTCCTCCTCGTCTTCATCGTCGTCAAAATCATCTTCTGGTGGCATATCGTCGAATGTATCATTTGATGGCGTTTCTTCAAATTCGATTTCGCCTTGTTCAGAAGCTGGTGGCCATTCAGAAATCAATACTTCACGTGGTTTCGCCCCATTCCCTGGGCCAATAATACCGTTTTGTTCGAGCAAATCCATAATGCGGGCCGCGCGTGAATACCCAACACGCATTCGCCGTTGCAAATACGACGTCGATGCTTTTCCTGATTCGAGCACAAATTTTACAGCGTCATCAAAAAGCGGATCAGAATCATTTGATTCAAACAACGTTCCACCTGTGCGCGTATCTTCGGTGATTTGGTAATTGTAATCCGGTTCTCCGTGTTTGGTGAGGAATTGCACAATGCGTTCAATTTCGCCGTCCGAAACATAGGCGCCTTGCAAACGCTTTGGCTTTGAAAGTTGCGGCGTTGAAAGTAACATATCTCCACGACCAAGCAATTTTTCTGCGCCAGAAATGTCTAAAATGGTTTTAGAATCCACTTGCGAGGCAACCGCAAACGCCAAACGAGTTGGAATATTTGCTTTAATGGTTCCTGTAATCACATCAACCGAAGGTCTTTGCGTGGCAAGAATCAAGTGAATACCAGCAGCACGCGCCATTTGGGCAATACGGACAATTAACGCTTCTACATCACGCTTACTTTGCCCCATCAAATCTGCCAACTCGTCGATAATAAACACAATCTTTGGCATGCGTTCTTCGCTTTTTGCGTTATACGCGTCAATATCGCGCGCACCAAACTTTGCCAAATGGTCGAGTCGACGTTCCATTTCGCGTACACCCCATTTTAACGCATTGATTGCTTCTTCTGCCTTTGTGATTGGCGGAATTAATAAGTGAGGAATGCCGGCATAAATACCAAGTTCCACACGTTTTGGATCAACCATGATGAGCTTTAATTCATCTGGCCCATTTTGATACAAAAGCGACGCAATAATCACATTTAAACAAACTGATTTTCCGCTTCCTGTTGCTCCAGCAACAAGGGTATGCGGCGCCTTATCTACCTGCAAAAAGTCGACATTTCCGCTTACATCTTTTCCAAGTGGAGCACAAAGATTTGATTTGCGGCGTTTAAAGCCTTTTGACTCCAACATTTCACGCAAAGATACAGAACCAACGGTAATATTTGGCACTTCGATTCCAACCAAAGATTTACCAGGAATCGGCGCTTCAATACGAATAGGGTGCGCAGCAAGAGCAAGCGCTAAATCGTTTTGCAGCGCAACGATGCGCGAAAGTTTTACCCCATGCGCTGGACGCAAGGCATACTGCGTAACCGAAGGGCCAACACGTACATCAACCATTTCTACTTCAATACCAAAGTCTTCAAAGGTATTTTCAATAATTTCGCGACTACGGTCGATATCGCCCGATTTTGCCTCTACCACCTTATCGTCCAATAAGTCGGTTGGAATTTCCATGCGTCTACGACTTGTTGTTGTCATTACTGATTCAATATTTTCCTCACTTCCAGAAAGCGTTAAGGCAGCAGCGGTAAGTTTGCGCTTTGGCTTTACTGCGACTTGCCCTTCTTCCTCTTCAATGGCCTCTTCCTCTTCTTCTGCTTCGTCGTCTTCATCGTCTTCCGCTTCATCTAATCGATCAGCAATACGAGCGCGAGACTTCTTTTTATTATCGTGCATCACGGCTCCAAGCGAAGAAAAATGCTCGTGCACGGTAAGAATAGAACGAAACGAAAGATTAAAGACAAGGAAAACCGAAACCATCAAAATCGCAAATGCCACCACAAACGAACCCCAGAATCCAAATAGCGAAACAAGAAATGCCGAAACCGGTAAACCAATATAGCCACCTGCCAATAAAATTTCCGTTGCAATATCGGCGTCTGGCGCAATCAAGAGCAAGTTCAATAATCCGTTAAAGGCGAGAAAGAACAATCCAAGTCCAACTAAATTCACAGCCGAAACAAGACTCCGTTCAGGAAAGGCAACGCTCCACCCAAGAGCAAATAACACCACGGCAAATAACCAACGATCCCAGCCAAAAACTGCCGTGAGTATTTGATCGGTATGCATTCCAACGACACCAGCTAAATCAAAAAACGACAGCATGAACAAAACGCCCGCGGTAATTAAAGCGATAGCCAAAATACTATGTTTCACCCCGTCTGAAAGCGTGAAAGAAATGCCTGCTCCTTTAGATTTCTTGCGTCGTCGTGCCATAATAGGTGAATTATACCATAAAAGAGGCTTTCGCCTCTTTTTGTTTATTGCTGTACGCGTTCTACGTAATCCCCTGTTTCCGTATTCACTCGTACCACATCGCCTTCGTTGATGAAAATTGGAACACGCAAGTGCAAGCCATTATCAGCAGTTGCATCCTTTTGCACATTTCCACTTGCCGTATCGCCCTTGGTTGCCGATTCCGTTTGCGCAATCGTATATTCAATTTTAAGTGGCAATTCCATGGAAATCGGTGTTTCTCCATGCATGGCAACAACCACATCGAGTCCTTCTTTCAAAAATCGTGCATCGTCTCCTACCATATCGCGGCCAAGCGCAACCTGTTCGAAATTCTGCCCATCCATGAAGGTCAACATATCAGCGTCGCCGAAAATGTATTGCATCTTTTTATAGGTAACATTTTCGAATGTGAGGTTTTCGCTTGCTTTAAAGTTGTTTTCTACCACTTTTCCGCTTGAAAGCGACTTAATGCGCGTTCGCACAAAAGAACTTCCCTTTCCTGGGGAAACGCGTTGAAAACTAATAACCGCCCACAAATCATTATCGATTTTGATAACGGTTCCTCGTCGAATATCGTTTGGAGATGCCATAAATTGCTGTTTAATTGGGCAAAGAGTACTTCATAAAGCGAGCTCAGGTCAAGGTTTCGATGAGTTGAATATCGCGAATGTCTTTGATGCCATATTTCAGCATTAACAATCGATCAATCCCAAGCGCATTGCCGTAAATTGGGCGGTCAATGCGTTCAAGCGCCTGCAATAACGCTTCGTCAACAGGAAAAACCTGTTTGCCAAGCGCCGTTCTTTCCATGGCCTCTTGTTCAAATCGCTTACGTTGCTGTGTAGCATCCGTTAATTCTGCAAAACCATTGCAAAGTTCTAAATCGGCAGCGAATGCTTCAAACCGCTCTGCTGTTTTTTGATCCTCGCTCAATTTTGCCAAAGATGCCAAATGTGCCGGGAAATACGTAAGGAAAAAACGCTCTGATTTTATTTGTGGGTCGCCATGTTCATCAACATTCGCATCGGCATAAGCAATTCTCTCCCACGACTCTTCATCTTCAAGTACATACTGCAAAAGCGATTCGGTTTCTTGCATCAAGTCTTCGTAACCACCTTCGCCATACCATTCAAGCATCATGAATTCGGGTAAATGCGTCCTATTCACCGCCTCGTGATTGCGAAAAACCGGAGTGATTGTGAAGATTTTTGTGAGTCCATGCCCGAGCAATTTTTTCATGCTGTATTCGGGCGAGGTAATAAGCGCGGCGTTTACCTCTCTGGATTGTGGTGGGCCCGGGATTTGCACCTCAACCGAAAACGGATCAAGATTTGGTTCCATACCAGGACTTTGTACCAAAAGCGGGGTTCGCACTTCGGTAAATCCGCGAGCCAGAAAAAACGAACGAATACGAGATTCGACCGTTTGGCGCATATGAATTCGATGGAGTAAATCTTCTTTTGATGGCATAGATAGCGAAAACGCCTCACTGAAGAGGCGTTTTGCAATTATTTCACGAGGTATGGAAGCAATCCCATGAATCGTGCTCGCTTGATTTCGTTTGCGAGTTGACGTTGATGCGTCGCGCAAACACCACTTCGTTTACTTGGAACAATCTTTCCAAATGAAGACGTATAGCGTTTCAAGATTTCGGTATTTTTATAGTCAATAACGACTTCTTTGTTCACATCGAAATAACAGTATCGCGATGTATTGTGTAGATTTTTTGATGCAGACATATATTAGAATGGAATATCTTCGATCCTGATTTCATCTTCTCCGTTTGGCGCAGCGCTTGGTTCGTCGTTCATGGAAGGGGCGCTAGAAAATGCTTGGCGCGATCCGCCAAAGTCACTTCCACCACCAGCTTCGCCACCGCGACCGCCGAGCATAATCATATTTTCGGCAACCACTTCGGTTCGGTATCGTTTCACGCCATCTTGTCCGTCCCATTCACGGGTTTGGAGTCTGCCGTCGAAATAAACCTTTTGACCTTTCTTTAAGTATTGACCACAAATTTCTGCAAGCTTTCCCCAAACAACAATGTTATGGTATTCGGTTTGATCTTGCTTGGTGCCATTTGCGTCTTTCCAACTTCGATTTGTTGCTACTCCAATGGTACAAACAGATTGTCCACCAGTGGTTTGCTTCAATTCTGGGTCGCGGGTCAAGTTCCCGATGATTTGCGCTCGGTTCAGAGATGTAGCCATAGATGCGAAGTTAGAGATTAAACTTCATCGACAATATCATTTTCCAAGATTTCATCCAACTTTTTGTCGATTTCTTCTTCGGAAATGACTGGTTCAGCAGCTACTTCGCGCTTCTGAGATGCACGTGGAGCTTCCGCTGAGGCAGTTTGACTCGCACGCTTTCCTTCTGGCGTAATTGGAGCAATGTATGAACCAATCGTGAACGGAGCTGTTGGAATACCATCTTCACGCTTCACAATAATGTGGCGCAAAACTTGATCGGCAAGACGCAAATCGAGGTCAATCTTTTGCATACGTGTTGCATCAGCTTCTACGTATGAAAGGATAAAGGTTCCAAATCGTTCCTTTTTAATTGGGTAAGCGAATTTGATTTTACCAAGGTTTCGCTCTTCTTTTACTTCCGCTTCAGACTTTGTATAAAGTCCTTGCACGGTTGTTTGAATTCCCTCTATTTCGCTATCGGAATAGCGAGCGGGAATGATGTACAAAATTTCGTAAATCATATGGGCATTGGCCTCTTTTTATAAGCGAGGCAACTCTTATGAGTTATGGACAATGAATTAGTGAGCAAATCCTAGCCAAAAATGGGAAAAAGGTCAATATCACCACGCGCCTCCGCCTCCACCGCCAAAACCGCCAGACTTTCCGCCACCACTTGAACGTGGCATACTCGGTGGTTTTGAAGAATTGCTGAGTCGTGATTTTGAGCTACTTCCATTGCTCGAAGACCCACGTTCTCGATTCTTCTTTTGCTCCTCTTTTGTGCGCGCCACAATCTGATTTTCGAGTTTTTGAAGCGAGCGAGTTAATGCAGCCGCGCTTGCCGTTGTTGCTTTACCGGACTTTAGCCAGCTAAAATCGGGGTTTGTACCCGTTGGCACAATATCGTCCACATAAACCTTTTGCCATTTTTCCGCGAGTCCAAAAATCATTGCATAAGGCAAAACCGATTCAAACAAATGTTCATCTTCCTGCCATTTCACCCTAAATCGTTCGGCAGAATAGATAAATTGTTTAAATCCTTGAATTTCATTCACCACTTTTGTGCCTTCGATGGTGTAACGTCGCCCACCAATCAATATAGCTTGCGCTAAAAACGCTGCAATCACAGCCCCAATAAGCGGCGCCACGTGCATAAATCGCCACGAGGCAAGAGCATAAATCGCAATAATCGCGATCGACGCCACGCGTGCAATTTTCGCTTCTTTTTTGAAGGCATTTCCTGGCACGCCCTCAAAATACTTATCCGCGACTAATTTTTCTTGTACCCGCAAAGCAATATCGCGCCCAAAATGCGCCATTGCTTTTCCAACCGCATCTTCCTTTAACGATTGCTGTTTATCGTCATAAAATAAGCCTTTGTACAGCACGCATTCATAGTACGCTAAATCATCTTCCGACTTTGTGCCTTTTGTAACAGTAAATCCATCCTCGGTCGCATCAATCCGCAAATACCCACGAACAGCCAAATCAACAAGCAATGCAACGTAATCGCGGTTTTGCAATCGTCCACGTAATAAATATGCGACTTCGAGTGGTCGTAACCCGCGAGGTGCTGCAAACGCCGTTATAATTGTTCCGCCACGCATTTTTTCTCGCGTCAGGTAAACCCGCCAAACAATCAAAAACAATAATCCTGCCAAAAGCACATAAATCATGCGTCGCATTGTTGCCATTTTGCCAAGCTGTAAATCGTTCACATAGTTTTGCATCGATTGTTCTTCGGCTTCATTTAGGCGTGAATCGACAAGTTCCGCTTCGGTTTCTGCAATCAAACCGCCAGTGAATCCTGCAACAAGCGTCATCGCGCCTTGTGTTGTGAAGTGAATAGCGCCATCATCTTCAAAAACGTTACAAACAAGCCCAACTTCCTGAAAATATCCCGTTATACAGTTATAATCGATCATTTCCGCACCTTCCGGAAAGCGCAATGTCGCGCTCACTTGTTCAAAGTAATCTGGCCATTCAACACCACTGACCTGCCAAAACAATTCATCTTTTTCCTCGCCATAAAAAAACACCCCTTTCATGCGGTAATGAATTTTATACTCAAATGGGCCAATACGGGTTATTTCAGGGTCCCCAAGGCGCACCACCGCATTTGGTGATTCAATATAATCTTCCGCCATTACTTCCCCGCTTTCATCGTTTGCACCAATGAATTCAAAAGGTAAATATGCCATTACCCCTTCTTCTACTTCATATTGGCGCGTAATAAAGCGAAAAATTCCACGTCTTTCTACTAAAAATTCTCCTGTAATCGTTTCTACAATATCTAATTCCCCGCTTGGTAATACTGTTAAATCCGCATGAAAACGCGAAAACGTTAATTCATTTGATGTTGGCAAGGTTTGCGCAAAACCGACAAGAGGAAAAAATAATAAAACAAAAAACAATAAGGCTTTGAATCGATTCATATGGCTAAATGCTACCCCAGTTTTGCAAAATCTGGAATTCTGCTATGCTCGCGCATATGGAATTTGCTATCCTTGGTTCAAATTCGGCGCTCAGCATTGCTGAACTCGAAACAGTTACACAGTTACAACCGTCATTCACGGTTGGGAGATTAGCGTTATTTGAAGGAATGCAGGACGATTTAGGGCAATTACAAAAGCGACTGGGTGGCGTGGTAAAGCTTGGCTACATTGTTGGATCGTTTCATTCATTCAAAAGCACCGAGATTGCGGAATTTTTAGCGTCGATTTTAGCGGCTGATGGAACAGGAAAAAGAACATTTGGCATAAGTATCTTAGACTCTGGGGACGCACAAACGTTTTCACACGCAGAAAAGTTACTACGCGAAATTGGGCGACTTACCAAGGAATCGCTAAAAGTTTATGGTGCTTCTGGGCGTTTTGTTGAACCAAAAGAATCAGAACTTTCGGCAGCAACGTTAAAGTTTAACCGCGTATTAGAAAAAGGCGCGGAGTTTTACCTTATTTTTACGCCAAAAGAAGTGTTGATTGGGCAAACAGCTGCATACCAAGACATCGACGATTGGGCGCATCGTGATTTTCACCGACCGGCACGCGATGCACGCCGAGGCATGTTGCCACCAAAACTCGCCCGAATGATGGTGAATTTAGCCGGCCGCGATATTGGTGACCGTGTTTTACTCGATCCATTCTGTGGTTCAGGAACCGTATTAATGGAAGCCGGAATGATTGGTTATGACTCGGTTATTGGCAGCGATATTTCTAATGAAGCGGTAGAAGACACAAAAGCGAATCTAAACTGGTTACAAGTTGGTCGTGCAACAAGTGTTAAGTTACACACAACAAAGGCTGGGAATATTCCAGCAATCCTTACTAAACAGCTTGTTGACGTTGTGGTAACCGAACCATTTCTTGGCAAACCGCGCCGTGGCGATGAATCACTTTACGACATTAAACAGTCGGTTGCGGAATTGGAAGAGTTGTACGCCGAAAGTTTTAATGGTGTACGAAAGGTGATGAAAGAGCAAGGTGTGCTCGTTCTCGTTACTCCGGTACATATTATTGAGAATCAACATATTGCCCCAAATACCGAAAAGATTCTTTCGCAAATCGGATTCAAAAAAGATGATACTCTTGTGCCACTTTATTACGAACGCGAAGGTCAATACGTTGGTCGCAAAATTGAACGTTACATCGCCATTTAATCGCCCACCCGGGCGATTTTTGGTAAAATACAGTATATGTCTATTGAATCATTTAAACGGTCCGAGCCACAACCAAAGTTTTCACTCGACACATTTCTTGAGCGCGCAAAATCGGAGAAATTTAAAACCGAGATGATTGAATATGCAACCGAGCAATTATTAACCAAGCTCCGTCATCTTGGATTGAAAGAAACGGCAAATGTTCAATCGATTTATCAAAAAAATTGGGGTGAATTAGTCGTTCGTCGTGAAAATCCAGAAAATTTGCTTGCGGCTATTTTTCAAAAAGAACCATTGCCAATTGGTCCACAAGTTAACGCTATCAATACAGAAGGGACAAACTATTTGAATGCAACCTTATGGAAAAAGGGTGAAGACAGTATTGCGGGAGCATTTTTAGAAGGAAGAAGCGATTTAGCTGGAATTGTTCTTGTAGAAGCTTTTCAACCAAGTGACTCTATTCAAGTAAAGGAAGTGCCGAATCAACCCGGATTTATTCGAGAATCGGACGGTCGAATTACCGACCGAAGTAGATATCGATTTATTCATGGAAAAGTGAACCCTGAAGATTTTCGTTTTCTCATTATGCGCGTACCCGCTGATCGTTTTCCAAAATCTCGTATGACCGAGACCGAATTAGATGCATGGGAAAATTATGAAATTGAACGTGAAGAATTTGAAAGCGAAGGAAAAGGGAAAAAGCCACGCCCGCCATTTATTTTCCGTGGATTTGAGTTTCCAGAATCATTCTAAAATAATACCCACGTGTAAAGCACGTGGGTCGAGCATTACTGCTCTTTAGAGATAACGTTGTAGGCGGTCAGGATGATGTCGACGAAGTTACCGAATGACAAGATCGTCGACTCCATGTGCGCGATCATCTCCTCCTCAGATGCACGCAAAATGCAACGTACGTCTTGTTTTACGCAACCGCATTCCCCATCGTGCACGAGGATGCGATGCACCATGTCGCGCCACAATGGGTAGAGCTGACTCCGCGTCGGGCGCGTGAGCCGGAATGTATCGATGGTTTCATCGATAGTTTTGCGGTACTCCCAATCAACCAACTCCATCGCGTCCGTTTGCATGCTATTTCTCCTCGAAGAGCTGTTGGCATTCTCGGCAACGAATTGCTGCCGGAACAAGCTCGAGTCGGGCTTCAGGAATCTGCTCCTCGCAATCGAGGCAAACCCCGTACTTTCCCTCGCTGATTTGCCGCAGAGCCGCCTTAATGTAGGGCAAGGCGACTTCGGTTTTCAGGAGCACCGCTTCTTCGATGCGCCCATCCGTGTCACCTGTCTTGAAGCGAGTGTACTCTGCTTCTTTTGCACGAAGCTCCGCTTGTTTTAATACCACAAATTCTCTGGTCATCTTCCCTCCAAAAGACCGTTCACCATAGCAAATATTCATGTTTCCGTCAACTTATTTCTACTGAACATTTGGCAATTTTCTAGATATATGTTACCTTTACGCGTCGTTCTTTTACCAATTGGAGGTTCCGTGGACAATTCCAAGATTATCGTTAATCACCTCAATAAAGAGGTGAAGGACGGTATGTGTTCTGCTGTCGATGTCCGTGATGCGATCAAGCGTTACGAGCTTGCAGAAACGCAATTCATCAAGGGGATAACCGTTCACTTGCCCTTAGCGTCATTCCTCTGGATTGTCTTCTGTGCAGTTATGTTCACCGCTTCTTGGAGTCCGGTGCATCCAGTTACCTTAACCAAAGTACTCATCATGCTTCCTTTGATACCGACCATCCACTTATATGGCATTATTAAAGGGGCTCTGGACACACGCCGAGAGCACATAGAAAGGCTCGCCAACGGCGGTATTCGCTATACAGTCCAAATGTCTACTATGAGCCGTGATGATGCAGAAAGGCTCAGCAATGATAATCGCTACGCACTCCTACTGAACCTGCACGAGAACATCTCGGACTGGAATAACCTAGCATCATCGCTACAGCGAGTGGAAAAGCAAATTGAACTCGGCCTAATGGATCCTGAACAAGTCGAATCCCCCTTAAGAGCTGCCGCGAACTATCGCGACAATCTCATGCGGCGTATCGCTTATGCGCAGTCCCTCATGGAAGAGGGTAAGCTCGGTACACAAACTCAGGAAACACTGAAGTTCAATGTATTGGACGCGTTCGAAACACAGCACGACCAACTCGGTAAGCACACAGCTGAACTCAAAAAAGCAATGGACGAACTCACCGCTCAGCTAGAGGTTGTAGCCCTCACAAAACGCTGACCTCTTAACGTCAAATAGGCCCCGCACTGTTACAGTCACGGGGTCGTTTTTT
>CAYZYJ010000023.1:0-11891 GCA_964482565.1 uncultured Gammaproteobacteria bacterium | reverse complement strand
CGAGCCCCGCCGACCCGACCAAAAAATCGTCAGTTCTCTGGCGATTTTTTGTTGGTCAATCGATAAACAAGGCAAAAATTTAAGAACCAATTTCTAACATGGTGCGAGGGGTTTCTGGTTCGATTGGTGTTGGGTCGATATTTGGCTCAGCCTCTATTTCCACGGTTTCTACAGTTTCTTCTTCTGGGACCAAATCCCAAGCATAAAAGGCGTACACGCCATAAAGCGTGGCAGAAAAAACGATAATCATAGAAAGAATCACAAGAGCGATAAATGTTTTCATATTATTTTGTTGCGGAATAAATGGTTACATTGCCAAAGAACAGTCTTGTTATTTTGCACTCGTTAAATTTCGCATTTCGTAATAATGCACAGAACGCCTCTCCAGAAGGAAAATGCTTTATACTCTCTGCCAAGTACCCATATGCATCAATATCGCGCGCAAATGCCCTTCCAATGAGCGGTACAATGAATTGCAAATAGAGTCGCGAAGCGATTCGTAATAAAACATTTGGCGGCGCCGAAAATTCCATAATCAATACCGTGCCATGCGGTTTTAAAACGCGGTGCATTTCTTGTAAAGCTGCTGAAACATCGGTGACATTCCGAATACCAAACGACATGGTTACCACGTCGAAAGTGTTATTTTCTGCTGGCAATTGTTCGGCTGTGCCGAGTTCTAGCTGAATCGATTTATTTGCATACGATTTCGCCACTTTCGTTTTTGCAATTGCAAGCATGCCACGCGACGGGTCTACGCCCAAAGCCATTTCTAACGGCCGATTTTGCATAGCCGCAATAAGCTGGTCCCCCGTGCCACACGCCACATCAAGAAGCGATTTTGCTGATTGCGGGATTTGCGCCACCAATCGCCGACGCCAGGCATGGTGAAATCCAAAGGAAAGCACCGTATTCATGCGGTCGTATTGGGCCGCAATGCGATTAAACATTTCTGGCGTTTGGCTTTTTTCATTCCATTTCATATAGCCCTTAGTTTAGCACATTCTTGGTATTCCCCTTGCAAAAATGAAAAGGTATGGTATTATTTTCCTCGAAGAAAGTGGATTATAGACACGTTCATCACACATGAGCTGAGATAAAATGGATGGGATTTTTGTGAAGAACGAGTACCGAAGCGAGGCGTACTGATTAAGTACGGTGAGCGAGGAACGGAGTTCTGAGCAAAAAGCACGCCATTTTAGCCAGCGAATATTAAGCGGGTATAGTATAGTGGCTTATTATGCTAGCCTTCCAAGCTAGAGATGAGGGTTCGATTCCCTCTACCCGCTCCAAGAAAAAACAGACCCAAGTTTGTCGCTGACTGTGTCATGGGACCCGTCAGGCTTCGTCAACGTACCAATAAGTACGTCTCCTTGCCTGACACCCATTCCTTGTCAGCACCAAACTTAGTCTGTTTTTTACGTTCCAAGTACGACTCGAACATTTTCGGTTGTCGCCTAGTATCTGCATCGAACCAATGTGTTTTTCGTTACAAAGCAAAAGCAAGCAGACAATTCTGCTTACTTAGGGAATCGAACGGCCGGAGCTATAAAGTAGAAACCAAAGCATATTTTTATTATATTTTGGTTTCACTTTATAGCTACGCCTGAAGTGATGGAGTTCGCGACATCTACTTCAGGCGAGCCCTGCAGGGCGAGAGGCGAGGCCCGGTCCTGAATGCGGTTTTCTGCAGAAAACGAACATGAGGGCGATTTCAGACAAAGCAAACGGGTCGTTCGCGAACGACGTGGCGGGTGGCGGGATTTTTGGGGACCCCAAATTCGCGCAACGCAGTGAGCGAATATTGGAGTAAAAATCCTGACAGGACCCGCAAGTAAGTCGCGAACGGCGTGACCCACGTGAAGCGATGGATCCCTGGTCGGAGCCAGGGATGACAATTATTCCCTCCCTTTTACTTCCCCATCCTCATCCTCCAATACCAACAACCTTTTGATTCATTCCAAGGATTTGTGCCGTATTGTTCATATAACCAAATGGCCATATCGACATTTGCATATGGATCAAATTTTCGCTGTCCTTCTTTGTACTGTGGGGTTGTGCGTTCGGTGGAATCTAAAATTTGAAAATACCCGTAGGCAGACGAAGTGGCATTTTTCACCATACGCCATTGGCTTTCGCAGGTTGCAATTGCGTCGAGTGCCAAGGCATCACAATCACCAATACATTGTTCGAATAAATACTCTTTCGGGGTTAGTATTTTTTCATAGGCTAATACCGGTGTTTCACGCAATAATAACCACGCTTCAATCGAAAAAATCGCTCCAAAAAACATCACCAAAAACGCAATTCCTTCTTTTCGAATAAAAAACGGACGCTTTTCCATACTTCTCTTATTCTACCGCATATTGCGCTTTCGAAACACCGGTCCATGCGATAGCGAGCGCGTCTGCCGCGTCATCGAGCTTTGGAATATGCTTTAAACAAAAAACTTCTTTTACCATTTGTTGCATTTGTTTTTTATCTGCGCGGCCATAACCGGTTAATGCCAACTTTACCTCGATTGGTTTTACTTCAATGATTTTCATTCCTTTTCGTGCAGCAATCATGCGAATCATGCCCCGCACTTCGGCAACTTTTAGGGCTGTGGTCGTGCTTTGTGCAAAAAAGAGTTCTTCAATTACCAAAACGGTTGGATTAAATTGAGCTATCAATGCTTCTACATCGTGTGCAATTTCTGCCAATCGATAGGAAAAGTCGGTTTCTTTTTTTGTTGTAATCACGCCGTGAGAAAGGCTTTTTACAGAGTTTCCCTCAAAGCGAACAATCCCAAACCCACAACGTCCGTAGCCCGGGTCAATTCCTAATGCGATGGTAAACATAGCATAAATTATACACCTAAGTGTCAAAAAAATGTTTTTTTAAAAAAATAATCGAATCCTTACCCGTAGCATCTTCCCAATACTTCCTCTTTAAGACATCGTATTTTGCCGATTTATGATACAAAGATTGATTTTTAATACACTCAATGACGTCATTGCCATTATAATATGTTACGTCACCGAGCAACTCTTCTTCTTCATATAAATCACGATTAAATAACGTGTAATTTTCATGATCAAATCTGAGCAAACAAAGAGGAATGTCAAATTGCAATGCATCAATATAGATTGAAGAATAGTCCGTTATAACTAAATCAAGCGAACAAAAGAGTGAATAACAATCTTCAAAAATAGAGCCATCTATAATATGTTCAAATTGATCAAAAGAAATGTTCCTCTGCTTTTCAAGTGGGTGAAGTCGAATAATCATTACTGCACCATTTTCTCCAAGCACTTTATCTAGCTCCTTCCATCGGAATGCTTCGTTACGGCCAGTGGCCATGGAATCTGTATCTCGAAACGTCGGAGCGTACAAAATTATTCTTTTCTTCTTTTCGATTAAACTCAAAAGTTGTCTACTTGGTTTCGATTCATTATGAGAAAATAGATAATAATCATTCCGAGGATAACCGCATGTTAAAATTGATTCATTCTTTATGCGAAATGCAGAAGCAAACCGTTTACGAACCACGGCGCTCGGCGCAATCATGTAGTTTGGAGTAATAAATGCTCCTAAATATAGAATATGGTTCATTAATTTTTGTCGTATATTTTTTGGATGATAAATCTTACTCGATGGGCCAATTGTTATATCGTAACCAATTTTTTTCAAAGGTGTGCCGTGCCAAAGATTAATAACGGTGACGCCACCCGACGTATAAACATTCACATCACTATTTGAAACACTGACAACGTAATACTTTGCTCTTAACGAATAATATAATCCCCGTATACCCCAACGGTGATGACAAGGGTAATTTTTTCTTCGCAATTTTCTCAGTGTCTTAAAAGAACCTGTAATCCATACCAATTGCTTTCCAGGCGTGTGACCTTGAAGAGCTTCAAATAAATATCGGCTATTGTCGAGAAACAAATTTTTTTGATATCCAAAACAATAGATCCGTTCATCCCTTCTACAGAGCCATGAAGCAAAATACAACGGATAAAATATGAACTTTAATACATTTTTAGCAACGAGTTTCATACGCTAAACATAACATAAATTCACACGAATATAAATCAAAAACGCCCTTTCGGGCGCTTCTGATTTTAACACTAGTCTACTAATTCTTTTTTATCTTCTTCCGTTATAACGGTTCCCATTCCTGGGCCTACAACGGCGATTTCTTTGTCGAGTTCACTTGCTTGCACCACGTCTTCACGTTTGCTCGCGTAATCATCGGCCTCTTCTTCGGTAACGCCGAATCCAGTTCCGGCTGGTACCAAGCGTCCAATAATCACGTTTTCTTTCAATCCTTGCAAACGATCAACCTTTCCAGTTACCGACGCATCAATCAATACGCGAGCGGTTTCTTGGAAAGATGCCGCAGAAAGCCAACTTTCCGTTGAAAGTGAAATCTTGGTGATACCAAGGAAAAGCTGTTCGTATTCTGGCTTTTCTGGCTTGTCTACCATGCGTTTCAATTCCTCGTAAAGTGCTGGTTTTTCTACAATCGCCCCTGGAAGGAAATCAGATTCCTTTGGTTCGGTGATGCGAACGCGGCTAAACATTTGGCGAATAATGATTTCAATGTGCTTATTGTTCAACTTTTGCCCTTGTGAAGCATAGATGGCAATAATTTCCTTTGAAAGGTAACGCTGTACGGCGTCGATTCCCTTGTATTTGAAGAGTGCCTGCAAATCAAGGTGACCTTCGGTCAATACATCTCCTGCCAATACTTCGTCGCCTTCTTTTACGTAAAGCGTATAGCCTTGTGGAATAACGTATTCACGAACGCGGTCAGCTTGCTGAATCACGGTTGCGGTCATTTTCGTTACTGCGGTAATGATACCGTCGAATTCAACGGTTACCTTTTCTTTATTCTTTGTTTCACCAATCTTTTGGCCAGATTTTACCTTTTCTCCTTCTTTTACCGTAACGGTTCCGCCTCGACCAACAGTCAATTCGTAGGCATCGCTTGAAAAGAATCGTACACGTACAATCTTTTGCCCAGGACGCGTATCGGTCATGCGTTGCCCTTCGGCTGTTGTTAATTCTCGTGTTGCTTCTTCGATTTCCACACGACCAGAAACTTCGGTCATAATTGCCTTACGTTTTGGCATGCGGGCTTCGAATAATTCTTCAACACGTGGAAGACCTTGCGTGATGTCTTTTCCTGCTACTCCTCCCGTGTGGAAGGTACGCATGGTGAGCTGGGTTCCTGGTTCTCCGATGGATTGTGCGGCGATAATTCCAACCGACGTTCCAAGTTTCACCAATTTATTGTGCGCTAAGTCGTAACCGTAACACTTTTGGCAAACACCACGTTCTGCCTTACAGGTCATCACAGAACGAACATGTGCTTCTGCTAATCCTTTCTTTGAAAGTTTGATTGCACGAATATGTTCTTCGTTAATCAAGGTGCCTGCAGGAACGAAAACGGTTTTACCGTCGTCTGCCACCAAATCAGAAAGGGTGTATCGTCCCAAAATACGCACGATAAGCGGTTCGCCGATTTCTTCTGATTCATCGTGCGTCAAAATCACGCCTTTATCGTCACCACAATCTTCTTCGTGCACAATCACATCTTGCGCAACGTCTACCAAACGACGAGTTAAGTAACCAGCGTTTGCAGTACGAAGAGCGGTGTCGGTCAAACCTTTACGAATACCGTGAGAAGAGATGAAGAATTCCAAAACGTCTACACCGGATTTGAACGAAGATTTCACCGGAAGCTCGATAATGTCTCCAGAAGGAGATGCTTTCATACCAATCATTCCAATCATCTGAGTCAACTGACTCCATGCTCCGCGGGCTCCAGATTCAATCATGGTATGTGCAGAACTTCCAGGAACAAGCGCATTCTTTGCTAATTCCTCGATTTCTTCTTTCACTTCGGTCCAGACCTTAATGATTTGTGAATGACGTTCACTTTGCGTGAGCAATCCTTGCGCATAATACCCTTCTACTTCTTGTACGCGCTTTTCTCCTGCCTTTACGATTCCTGGTTTTTCAGCGATTGTTGGCAATTCGCTCATTCCCCAAGAGTGACCAGAAAGCATAGCGTAACGGAATCCAAGCGCCTTAATGTCATCAAGCAAGGTTGCGGTAAATTCCTGACCATACAATTCGAGGACGTCGCGGAAAATATTAGCGAGATGCTTTTTACCGAGCGTATCATTGATAAAGCCAATCTTTTCAGGGAAAATAGCGTTTACAATGATTCGTCCAGCGGTGGTAACAATCAATTCATCTTTGATAACAACACGAATCCATTCTTGATGATGAATCTTTTTGTTTTCATAAGCGTAAAGAGCCTGTGTTGCATCCGGGAAAGACTTCATGGTCTTTTCGTCTGGTTCGGTTTTGGTCATGGTCAAGTAATACGTTGCCCATGCAATGTCTTTACCAGGAGTCGTTACCAAACCTCCGTGTGATGGTTTGAGCAAGTTACGAATAGAAAGCATGATGTCGTGTGCTTCTTTTCGCGCTTCTTCGGTAAGCGGAACGTGTACAGCCATTTGGTCTCCGTCGAAATCGGCGTTATACGCGTCACAAACGAGCGGATGCAATTGAATTGCTTTACCTTCAATAAGCGTTGGTTGGAAAGCCTGAATACCCAAACGGTGAAGGGTTGGAGCACGGTTCAAAAGCACATATGCGTCTGCCGTTACTTCTTCCAAAATATCCCATACTTCCGCGCGATCGGTTTCAATAAAGCGGTTTGCAGAACGAATATTGTGTACGTATTCGCGTTGAATCAATTTTGCGATAACGAATGGTTTGAAGAGTTCGAGTGCCATTTTCTTTGGCAATCCGCATTGATGGATTTTCAAATGAGGGCCGACCACAATCACGGAACGACCAGAATAGTCGATACGCTTACCAAGAAGGTTTTGACGGAATCGTCCTTGCTTTCCTTTCAAAAGGTCAGAAAGTGATTTCAATTGACGCTTCTTTCCTGTAGACGCAATAACCGTTTTCGCGCTGCGAGCAGAGTTGTCGAGAAGGGCATCAACCGCTTCTTGCAACATACGCTTTTCATTACGCGTAATAACTTCTGGTGCATTCAAATCATGCAAACGCTTCAAACGATTGTTTCGGTTAATAACGCGTCGGTACAAATCGTTCAAATCGCTTGTTGCGAAACGTCCTCCGTCGAGTGGCACCATTGGACGCAAATCCGCAGGAATCACAGGAAGGGCGCGCAAAACCATCCAATCAGGTTTAACATTGGTTTTCTGCAAAGAATGGAAAAGCTTCAAACGACGCATAATGCGGTCGCGCTTTGTTTTTGAACGTGTTTCTTCTAATTCCGCATTCAACAAGAGAATAGTTTCGTCGATATTTACGCGTTCCAAAAGACGCAATACCGCATCGGCTCCAATTCCAGCGTCAAAAATGTGTCCAAACTTTACCGACCATTCATGGTAGGTCACTTCTGGAATCACTTTCATGACCTTCATGTCTTTCAAGTCACGATCAACCGAAATAAATTCTTCTTCAAGTTCTGCCAATCGTTCAGCGGAAGCTTGCTCGATGCGTTCCTCTTCTTCTTTCAATGCCTTTGGATTGTCGGCAAATTTATCTTTCAAGCGACCAGTATCACGCTTTACTTCCCCTTCAATCATCTTTTTCTTCGAAATGTATTCTTGTTTTACCTGTTCAACTGTTTGCGCCAAGGCTTCTTGGTTTACGTCGGTAATCAAGAAACTAGAGAAGTAAATCACTTTTTCGAGTGATTGCACGCTCATGTCGAGAATAGTTCCGATTTTAGAAGGAACACCACGCAAATACCAAATATGCGATACCGGTGCAGCAAGTTCGATATGCGCCATGCGTTCACGACGTACAACTGCTTGCGTTACTTCTACGCCACATTTGTCGCAGATAATGCCTTTGTAACGGATCTTTTTGTATTTTCCGCAATAGCATTCGTAATCCTTGGTTGGGCCAAAGATTTCTTCGCCGAAAAGTCCGTGCTTTTCTGGCTTTTGTGTGCGGTAATTGATGGTTTCCGGTTTTGTAACCTCTCCGTATGACCAACCACGAATCACGTCCGGACTTGCAAGACGCAAGCGGATTGAATCGAAATCGGTGGATTTGAGTGCGTTGAGTTTGAATGCCATATGCGCTAGTTGTTTGTTCGACCCTTATCGCCGTCAAAAGCGATCCGCTTTTCATCTTTCAACAATTCCACGTCGAGGCCGAGGCCTTTCATTTCGCGGACAAGCACGTTGAATGATTCCGGAATATTAACTTTTCTAATCTTTTCACCTTTAATGATTGCTTCGTACGCTTTTGAACGTCCTGGCACGTCATCGGACTTAATGGTGAGAATTTCTTGCAAGGTATGCGCTGCGCCATACGCTTCGAGCGCCCATACTTCCATTTCTCCGAATCGTTGTCCTCCGAATTGCGCCTTTCCTCCGAGAGGTTGTTGCGTAATAAGGGAGTATGGACCGATGGAGCGTTGGTGCATTTTATCTTCCACCATGTGGTTCAATTTGAGCATGTACATCACACCAACAGTTACCGGATTGTGGAATGCTTCACCCGTTCGTCCATCATGGAGCACGAGCTGACCCGTGCGTGGGTAACCTGCTTTTTCTAATTCATTTTGAATCACTTCTTCAGGGACTCCATCAAATACCGGTGCTGCCACTAAATAACCAAGCTGTTCTGCCGCGAGTCCCAAGTGGACTTCGAGGACTTGCCCCAAGTTCATACGTGAAACGACACCAAGCGGCGTAAGAATTACGTCTACCGCACGACCATTTGAGTCAAAAGGCATATCTTCAATAGGCACAACCTTTGAAATAACACCTTTGTTTCCGTGGCGACCAGCAACCTTGTCTCCAACTTGTAATTTACGCAAGTCAGCAATCGTAATTTGAATCGAGCGGATAACTCCAGGAGAAAGGTTATCGCCTTCTTCGCGTGAAAACACTTTGATTCCAACAACTTTTCCTTTATTTCCGTGTTGCATGTAAAGCGATGAATCGCGTACATCACGAGCTTTTTCTCCGAAAATCGCACGGAGCAATTTTTCTTCTGCTGAAAGTTCAGATTCACCCTTTGGCGTAATCTTACCAACCAAAATGTCACCAGATTTTACTTCTGCACCAATGCGAATGATTCCTTCGGTGTCGAGATTTTTCAATTTATCTTCTGAAACGTTTGGAATGTCTGACGTAATTACTTCAGGTCCAAGTTTGGTATCACGAATATCAATCGTGTAATTTTCAAGGTGAACCGTTGTGAAGCGGTCATCTTGCACAATGCGTTCCGAAATAATAACCGCGTCGTCGTAGTTATACCCATCCCAACTCATAAAGGCTACGCGCATATTTTGGCCAAGAGCCAATTCGCCATCTTTTACCGAAGGACCATCGGCAAGTACGTCACCCTTCTTTACCTTAATTCCAGGTACAACAACTGGGCGTTGGTTGATGGATGAGCTTGCGTTTGAACGCATGAATTTATTGAGCGGATACGTAACTTGACCAGCTTTTTTGTAATCAACCACCACTTTTCCGCCGTCTACAACCGTTACTTCCCCATCTTCTTCTGCAACCAAAACGTGTCCAGAGTCGAGCGCTGCACGGCGTTCCATTCCTGTTCCTACAATCGGCGCTTGTGGCTTGATTGTTGGTACAGCTTGACGTTGCATGTTCGAACCCATCAAAGCACGTGTTGAGTCGTCGTTTTCAAGGAAAGGAATCAAAGACGTCGCAATCGAAACGATTTGTGTTGTTGAAACGTCCATATAATTCAATTCCGTAACTGGCACTGATTTTGCTTCTCCGTGCTTTCGCGCTTCCACAAATTCAACCGTAATAAATCCTTTTTCGTCGGTTGGCGTTGTTGCTGGAGCGGTTACCGATTTTTCTTCCTTAAACGCATTCAAGTATTCGATATCGTCGGTTACACGCGCACGACCGTTTTCTACTACAACCTTGCGGTACGGTGCTTCAATAAAGCCATACTTATTCAAACGAGCATAACTTGCCAAATGTCCTACAAGACCAATGTTTGGTCCTTCTGGTGTTTGCACTGGGCAAATACGTCCGTAGTGAGTGGTGTGTACGTCGCGCACTTCGAAACCTGCACGTTCACGCGAAAGTCCACCTTGTCCCATAGCAGAAAGTCGACGCTTATGTTCGAGTTCTGAAAGAGGATTGATTTGGTCCATGAATTGAGAAAGCTGTGAAGACATGAAGAATTCACGAGACGCTCCAATTACCGGACGTGCATTGATGAGCTTTCCTGGCGTCAACGATTCAATATCGTGAGTGGACATGCGGTCGCGAATAATACGCTCCATACGCGCCAAACCAATACGGAATCGGCCTTGAATCAATTCACCAACCGCGCGAATACGGCGGTTACCAAGGTGGTCAACGTCGTCTGGTTCACCTTGAGTATTATTCAAGGTAATAATTTCACGCACGATATTAATCAAATCTTCTTTTGAAAGAATGCGGTTTGGTTCTTCTTGAACGCCTTCTTCTGGATTTTCAAGACCAAAACGCATATTGAACTTATACCGTCCAACTGGTCCCAAATCATAACGATCAAAATTGAAGAACATCGAATGAATCAATTGGCGTGCGTTATCAGCCGTCGCTAAATCTCCTGGACGAATACGCTTATACACTTCTTTCAATCCTTCTTCTTCATTTGCCGCAGAATCCTTTGCTAACGTTGCTTCGATATATTTATTCAATGGATGAACATCAATATCTTTAAACAATTCTGCAATTTCTTCATTTGCGCCATAACCAAAAGCGCGCATTAAAGACGTTACCGCTACTTTACGCTTACGATCGATTTTCACCCAAATAACATTTTTCGCATCGGTTTCGAATTCCAACCATGCACCACGGTTAGGAATGATTTTCGCACCATAATAACGTCGGCCACGGCTTACTTCTGCATTAAAAAATGCTCCAGCAGAACGAACAAGCTGTGAAACAATCACACGTTCAATTCCGTTGATAATAAAGGTTCCACGTGGGGTCATGACAGGAATATCGCCAAGGAAAATTTCCTGTTCTTTTGCGTCGCCCGTTCGAGCATTACGCAAAACCGCACGCACACGAAGTGGAGCTTCGTAGGTAATATTTTTTTCTTTTGACGTTGTTTCGTCGAATTTTGGTTCGTCGACATAATAGTCTTCAAAACTCAATTCGAGGTCTCGGCCAATAAAGTCCTTGATTGGAGAAACTTCTTGGAATAAATCACGAATACCTTCTTTTACGAACCAATCATAAGATGCCTTCTGAATCTCAATGAGATCAGGCAAATCCATTGCTGGTCGCTTAGAGGTAAAGTATGTACGAGGCTGTGCCGTAGATTGTGTCTTCGCCATAGTGCAGGTTAAAAATCAAAAGAGCCACCCCGGAAAATCCGGGCCGGTTTTATAAGGTCACTAAGTTGTAGGTCTCGTTAGCCACAGTGATCAATGTAGCTAGTGAGTGATTCGGGTGCTTGGGGGTCACACCTTTATTTTGCTAATATTAGCCAACTGACGATACTTGACAGAATGCATTCTGTGGTTCTCGAGAGAAGAATTTTGGGGATTCTTCAGGCGCGGGGAGTATACCAAAAAAACACAAAGCCCGTCAAGAAGACGGGCCTATTGCATTCGCTCACTGCAGGGAAAGGATATGAATTACGAGTTTGCCAAGCCGCTACGTTGGAACGAGAGGAGAGAGAATCCGTCTGAAAGACGGCGTTCCGATAATGGTCTGACAAGTTCACACCTTCACCCGCAGAAAGCGAATGCAATGCATCCATTACTTAAACGGTAACAAAGCAAGGAGGCTGTGTCAATCGATTTAGCTCGTTTTCACTTCGCGCGCAGCTTTTGCTGTTGCTTCGCGAAT
>CAYZYJ010000022.1:0-13468 GCA_964482565.1 uncultured Gammaproteobacteria bacterium | reverse complement strand
TACGAGTAACTCATAAACGTTGTAAGCCGAGCGAGTAATGTCCTCGCTCACGTTGTTAGTAGGGCCGTCCCAGTACGTCCCGCACTATGCGATAAAGTGGATATGCATCATCTATGTATCCAACGTAACGAAGCACGCCTCTCTTGTTAATTGTTGAGTACTCTCCGAAGAGTTTTCCATCTTCTGACTCCCAGAGATCAAAAACTTTCACGTGTTTATCGAAGTGCCACGGGCGTAGGAAACGCGACGGTAGGCATTCCCAGAGATCAGGCACATACTCGTGTTCATCCCACCAATTGGTTCCAAGCCAGATACGCATCAAATGCGTCGGTTTTTCAACCAGCGCACCACGCCAGTTCGGATTTCTTCCCAGAAGTGGCCTCAGTAATGGCATGTTGATATCTTTGGAACGTACACAGAGAACCATAGTAACCTCCACTGCGGTGAACGCGATGAAACGGAATGTTTCAATCGCTTCCAAAACGTATGATGATTCATACCCTTTGGAAACGACGCAACCGATAAAACACGGTTACGCCACGTTTAGTTAGCGCAAGCCAACTGCCAAGTCCAAGATGTCGGGGCCGATGTCTGCACCAAAGTGCTGACGGGCCGCCGCTAAGATCTCTGGCAGAGTGCCTACTTTCAGAAGCCGGCCACCTGATGTCGAGCGCGGGTCGAGCAAATCCACTGGCCCGGGCCGTTGGAGGTCTAAGAACTTCTGTCCTCCCATGGTGATAACGATCAGCTTGTAGACCTTCATCTTTTTCATGACAATCTCCTTTTTGGGTTGATCACTGTTTCAAGTTGAGAGGAACTTGAACCGACAATCCTACATGATTTTTACACTTTTGTCAATGCTTATGGACTCTAAATTGTTTCTTATGTTTAAGACTTTTTGACAAACCTGTAAAATAAGAGTATATTTGTTGTATTGAAATCATTTGATTCTGTTTAATCTATTGGACACTATGAAATACAACCCCTCCATATTTTCCGATATAGGACTGTCTGAATCCGAAGTGAATGTATACACCGCTATTCTTGAGCAAGGCCGAAGTACCATTCAGGCACTTTTGCCGCATACATCTTTATCCCGCCCAAACCTGTATTATGTTATTGATTCTTTACTGCAAAAGGGATTGATTGTAGAAATACCAGGCAAAAAACGTATAGTAGAAGCCGTTTCACCAGTAAAATTACAAGAAATCGCAAACGATCATGTTCATCAAGCAGAAGAAACACGCGAACGCATTCAGCATGTGCTTCCAGATTTGATTCAAACATTTGCGAGTGTAACGGGCCGACCAATTACATGGCACAAAGCGGGCATCGAAGGATTGGCTGAAATTTACGACGATATTGCCAAAGAAGCCCAAGAATTGCTGATTTTTCCTTCTAGCTGGGATCGTAAATCGCCGGAACTGAATACGCTCATCGACAAAGCGATTAAAAACCAACAAAAAGCAGGTATTATTTCGCGCGTGCTTTTAACCAACCCCGAATCAGCAACAAAGGCAACAATCGAATCCCTAAAAACAAAAAACATTCACGCACGATTCGTGAAAAACGAAAATCTCAGTTTACCTTCGCAATTACTGATTTGGAATAATAAAATTGCCATCACCTCATTCCGCACAACGCTTATAAGCATGGTTATCGAAAATGAAGATGCTGCAGAAACGCTGCGCTCCCTCTTTAATCACTTATGGGCAACCGATAAAACAAATTAACGCTATGCTCTACCTCCATCTCATCACAATTGGCGAAACGCCACATGGTCCGTTCAAGCAACTTTTGCAAGAAATTGAAAAGCCTCTATTGCCTTTCGTAAAACTTGAACGAACTGTTTATAAATCACAAGAATCAGCAGAAATAAAAGCGCAAAACGCCGAATTTTTAGTCGTTCTCGATGAAGCTGGTAAAACCATGTCGTCAAAAGCATTCGCTCAAATCGTGCAGAAATTAGAAGATGACGGCATGCATATTACGGTTTTGCTTGGGGATGCAAAAGGGTTAAGTGATGACATTAAATCGCGCGCGCATTTACGCCTCGCGCTTAGTGAAATGACTTTTACGCACGATTTTGCGCATGTGATTTTTCTCGAGCAATTGTACCGAGCCTTCACTATTAATCGAGGAAAAACGTATCATTATTAGGGATTAGGTTTTAGGGCATAGGAGGTAGGAAGTAGGAGATGAAAAGAAGAACATAATAGGAACGATAAGAAAAAACCTCGTGCGTGAACACGAGGATGAGAGGCGAGGGTGATTTTAGGACTTGGTTGGATCAACGCCAGTAAACACGGCGATTACCATATCTGGCGTAAACTCGTCTTCAAACCACACGAGTGCAGTCTGCCACTCGCCGTCGGACTTGTACAAGCAGCGAATACATTCGTAGCCTCCTTCGTCTAAATACGTCGTGCCGAAGAAGCAAATGTACTGCGTTTTGCCACTTTGTGTCGTCGCCCATTCCGCCTGAACTCGATCGTACTGCAACAGCGAATCGAGCTCCGGTTTGCCCGGAAGCGATTGCCCCTTGAGGGAATTCCATACATCGGAACATGTCACGCCTTGATCTGACATGTGGCGCGAGAGAGTGATCCACAGCCCTGCCCTCAAAGGCTGCCCTTCGTGATGTACCACGACTTTTGCTGTGCGTCGTAATGACGTATAGGACTTTGACGGAACAACCTCTTTCGCTGCCGGCGTTTCTCTAGCAAGCAGTGGCATCAACCAACCAAACATGTGGCCCCCTTATTTTGTGGCGAATGTGAGCCGCTTCTTCATACTCTCCCTTTCACAAAAAATCAACCTTTTAGCCGAGCATTGCGTGCACTGCTTCTACGGCAGCACGAGCATAAGGGCGCACACGAGGGGCCATTTGCTCAGGCTCAATATCGGGACCAAGAACCCCAAGCCCAATTGGTTTCATAAATTCGAGTTGTAATTGCATCACAAAATGCATCAACGATTGACCCATGGTAAAGCCATGCTTAGTTCCCCCTTTTTCAATAATCCCAAGCGTCACGCAAGCATCAATATCTTTGCGAATCAACAAACGCTTCAATGCGAGTGGTTTTTCAACGCTCCCCGGAACCCACACTTCCTCTACAATGGTTAATCCAAGTTCACTTGCTGTTTTGCGAGCCTCTTCGAGTTGTTGTTGAATTAGGTCTTTATGAAATGATCCAAGGACGATGGCGATGTTTGGCATAGGGAGGGGTTAGGGATTAGGTTCTAGGTTTTAGGTTTTAGTTTTCGGTGCAAAGCTCCGAGCATTTTCATTACTTCGGTTAAAAGCTCTAAGGTGGCTGAATACTCGTTCTCTAAAATATATTTTCTCCTTAGACTAATAATCAATTGAGTTTGTAGCTCGCCACTTGATCCAAAAGCCATTGCAATGAAACGAGCATAATCATTTCTCGTTCCTCGCAACTGACCTTCGGCAATATTACTGGGAATTGACACTGAACAGCGGCGCATCTGACTGGCTAATCCATATTTTTCCTCAGTTGGAAAATTGGCAGTTAGGTCATAGATCAAGTCAACCAAATCCACAGATTTTTGCCAAACGATAAGGCTCTGGAAGCTTTGAATTTCCATACTAGAACCTAATCCCTAGAACCTAAAAACTCTTCCACCGTATCCACAATCACCTGGGTGCGGGAATCGAGCTCGACATTCACTTTATCGCCAACTTGTTTAAGGCCAAAAACCGTTTGGCGCAGCGTTTCAGGGATTAACCAAACCTTAAATGTCCCCTCTTCTTTATTCGGATCCGTAATCGTTAAACTGCACCCATCAAGCGAAACAAATCCTTTTGGAAGCAAATACTTCATCCAGTGTTTTGGAACCTTAAACGTGATGACGTAATTATTCGGAGGTGTATCAATTGCCAGAATTTCGGCCATGCCTGTTATATGCCCGGCCATAATGTGCCCACCAATTTCGTCGCCCGCTTTTGCCGATCGCTCAACATTCACCTTTGTGCCATTTTGCACTATACCAAGCGTCGTTTTTTCGATTGTTTCGCCCATTGCGTCAAAAGCAAGCATTTGCCCATCAATTTGCGTAACCGTTAAACAAACCCCATCAATTGCTACCGACGCACCAACTTCAATGCCTTCAAGCAAAGTGCTTGGTAATTCAATTTGAAACGAAATCAACCCCGGCTTTTTAACCACGTTTTGAACGGAAAAATACCCTTTTACAATTCCTGTATACATATAAATCATCTTAACAACACCTATTACTTATGTAAATCGTGCGGGTCGATAAACCCAATCCCTGCATTCCTTAATAAATTCCCTAATATTCGCAGATAATTCATTGACAATGTAGTGATTCTATGGTAGCCTCGTGACGGTTCATTTAACAACAAAACGTGGAGCACGTCATGGATATTAGTCATTTCTGCATTCATATCACCGAGGAACACCTGGCCCTTGCTAAGGCTGGCGAGGAGCCGTATTGCCTGAATATTGTGGACGAAGCAGAACATTTCGAGGAACTTATTAGTGAGTGGAGAGCTCGGGTTGAACGTGCCGAAAAACAATTCGGAAAACTCACTTGGTTCGCGCTCCCGAGTTACCCCGTAGCAGATAGCGAAGCTACAGATCAATTGGATTTTCCAGATACTGCATACAGCATCCTTGGAGTAAGTGAAAATGCAACCGTGCTCATCGACGACGCCCAGTCTTACTACGAACGCCACATCTGGCGCGCCAAAGACTTTTCGGGCGCCATCGTTGAGGGGTCCGATGGAGGGTCGGTAACCGTTCGGGTACAAATCGATGCCGTGAAGGCTCAGATCCTGCATAGGTACTACGAGTCTCGTGTGAAAGGAACGCTCTTCGCACAGCGATGCGTTGCCGTGCAAAAGTTGATTACCTGCGCCAATAACTACAACAAGATGCATAAGCTTGAATGCCCAGCCGAGATTCTTGCCAGTGTCGAGGAGAGCTACAATAAGCGGAGTAAGCGATGTGAGGCGCTCTTCCACGGCATGTCACCGCCCTCAATGCACGAGGAGGACTGGGAAGAGAAACTCGACCAATACCTTGTCGGGTTCGGCATGACCGGCGAAATAAGAGCCAGTCTCTTTTTAGGCCTGAACGTTGCTCCCATAGATACCTACGAAGCAGAAACACGAGCCGTGGTGAGTGAGAAGCTCGAGGTGCATATGTCCGGCAATGTCATCTCAAGAAACGAGATTCTGCCAACCAACACCGAGTCGGTGATTACGGCAGAGAATATGAACGAGTACATCGTTCCGTTCACACAAATCGTGACTGCAAGCAAAAAAGCGGTTGCCGACCTTACGCGGTTGGAAAAAATCGCTCGTGACTACAACAAACCAATCACGTTCATTTAACCAAAAACTGGTTGAACCAAAGACACCCTACGCGAGGGTGTCATTTTTTATTGTTTATCGCACGCGAGTGAATTCATCGGTCAGTGATTCCCCTGGTGCATATGGCACAACGGCGGCAATCATTTTATGGATTTCTTCTAAAATCACTGGTGCGGATTCAATGCGGAAATGCCCACCCGTTTCTGGCGTCACAAGCGTTGCACGCAATAATTCTGCATACTTTTTTGCGTGGTCAAGTGGAATCACGGCGTCGTCGAGCGCATGAATAACGGTAAACAGTTTCGCTTTCCAAGGTAAAACATCAAAATCAAGTTCGGTAAAGAAGAATCCGCGAAATTGTTCGGCACCAATAAACCACGGCGGCGAGATTAAAATAGCGCCTTTTGGGGGTGATGCGACTTCTGCCGCTTCTAAAACAGAAAGCAAACTTGTTGCGCCTAAACTATGGCCAACTAAAATCGTTTCACTATCGAGCCTACCGATTTGTTCAAGTAAGGCATGTAGCCACAAGTCAGGTTCTGGTGCTTCTGGATTCGGTAAAATTGGCACTAATACATCGTGCCCTTCACGTTCAAGAGCATGTTTGAGCCACGGAAAAAAATCCTGAGTTGGTGATGATTTGTAGCCGTGAATGAGAACAATCCGCATATAAATGCATGGTAGATGATACACGGGTGAAAAACAAGACGGGGTTTTTACACCCCGCCACGAAACGCATTAAATGCGTCCAATCCTTTCAAGGAACTGCTTTAAGCGTGCCACGCTCACAATATTGAGCGCGTCCGAGCTCAATATGAGTTCCGATGCATGTACGAATCTGTGCCCCGTAATGTGTTCTTCGGCCAAATGAGCGCTCATCGGCTTCACCACGGCGCGACGGATTTGCCAATCGTTACCACGTTGCTCAAGACTCGCCTCGGGAATCTCGATAGCAAAGTAATGATGACCACGCCCCGAGGCGTTCACGATATCGACAAACCCATTATCTACACAGACCGGGGCGCCAGGCAGGGCAAAGAGTTTGCCAATGCGCTCCGAGTCGAGGGTTTTGCCAACCTCTTCCTCGAATTCAATGCGAGCCTGTTCAATGGCCGGCACTGAACCGTCGTAAAACCCACGCGGCGTTCCTTCCACAAACCCATCGCAGGTTTCCGAGCGCGTAAGGTAACGCAGCTGCCGGACTACGAGGATGTAGAGCTCGCCATCGATGAACGAATACGGCACCACAATTGCCCCTCCTGGCGACACATAGCGAAACCCGTCTGGTCCGCCTCTGTGTTGGCCGTACTCGACCAAGACCCCATTACGCTGAATCTCAATCAGTAAGTGTTGCAGAGGCTCGCGATACAGCACTCCGTCAATCCACAGTCTTGGTGGTTTTTCCGCATTTGTCGCAAACCTCTCCGTGTCCACACGACCAAGCTGATTCAATTTCCGTTTTTTCTGCACGCTATCCTCCAAGAATTCGCTACCGTACTCTAACCGCTCTTATTGACCTCGTCAAAAAAGCGAGCCGTTTTTAATGCTAAGCATGCCCCTTGAATATTCTATTTTAGCCTGATACACTCGCCTCACCTTCAATTTTGCCGGGGTGGTGGAATTGGTATACACGCATGGCTTAGGACCATGTGCCGCAAGGTGTGCAGGTTCGAGTCCTGTCCCCGGTACCAGTAAAAACACCTTAGTTTGCGCAGTTACGTTGTTGTCAGCCTGCAAATGTTCTCACCGTACACAGAAGTACGCCTCGAACATTTTCGGCTGCCGCCTAGTACCTGCATCAAACTAAGGTGTTTTTCGTTTCACAAGTAAGCAGACAATTCTGCTTACGCCAGGACTCGAACGGCGCAGCCATATTCCGCCAGCAGGCGGAATAGCGAGCCGGTGGCTAACCCGAGCCCTGCGGGGCGAGAGGTGAAGCCGAGTCCTGTCCCCGGTACCAACAAAAACAGACCCAAGTTTGTCGCTGACTGTGTCACGGGACCCGTTAGGCTTCGTCAACGTACGCAGAAGTACGTCTCCTTGCCTAACACCCGTTCCTTGTCAGCACCAAACTTAGTCTGTTTTTTAACGCCAAAAATCATACGAATCCTTTCGTATGATTTTTGTTTGTCGGGGAAGTAAGCAGACAATTCTGCTTACGCCAGGACCCGCCACGTAAGGCGAACTATCCTCAATGGAACTCAATTTTATAAAGAAAAACGCCCCCGACGCTTGCAAGTAAGCATCACACGAGGGCGTATTAGTGCACTACTCGACGTTACGACCATCGATCTGTGCTGCAGTAACCGGAAACACAATCCCGTGAACCGATGATCCAACGAAACTCCGAGAATCAGCGGGCGTCCACCAAACAGACCATACACCTGCATCGAACTCACCAAAACGGTCGACGTCGGGCCGAGGCCTGTCCGCGCCAAGTGTTCGGCTGTTCAATACGAACGTCACAGTAATCTCCTGTCCGGGACAGAGAAGGTAATAGAGCATTGAATCGTTATCAACAACAGGCCAAGTCAGTTTGAACTTATCATCCTTCCATTTAAGGTCGGCTTCTGTTGTAGCCCCGTAATCCATCGCTTTATGCACGTAACCATCCTCAAACCAGAACCTTGAAGCCTTTTGTCCAAGTAGCGCGGGCGTGCTTTCTTGAAGGAACTCGTCAAAGGTCCAATTCGAGTCGATAATGCGTTCTTGAGTATGCACAGCACCGAAGTTATACCTGAACACAATCCCTTGACTCGCTTCGATCGGTACTCGAGTTGTTAGACGCATAACAATCCTGCTATTTACCTCCAATTGCATGATGTGTTTGTGATTCGAGTAATCAAACTCCTCCGAACCATTGTATTCAAATGCTTGAGTCGTTCTACGATCGCCACGAACAAACTCCAAGCGTGTATCGGAAGCGGTCACAGAATCCTGCGTCTCTACTAAATATCGCACCTCATTAGGTACTGATCGACAGTGCTCTGTGTGAGCTTTATTTGCTGCATCTAACACCTCGGCCTGTTCAAGACTGTTTTGCTCGAAGCAATCCTGGTTCCAACATGCAGCATTGTCGAAGATGATTCTTTTCTGGCAAGCAACGATCAAAGTCAGAAAACAAGGTAGGATATTTCGCATGACGAACCTCCAAGGTCATGATTGTGCGTCACGAAGCTAAATTGTAATAAAACAAGAACATTTCCCACTACATTAATAAAGCGGGATTCGTACTTGTAACATTTTGATTCAAAGAGGTCAATATATTATCTATCTAAAACGCTCCTGCAAGGCGCAGATGTTTTAAGAATTTGGCTTACGCCAGGACTCGAACGGCATAGACAAAGCAAAAGGGCGGGGTAACCCCGCCCCTACCGCTCAACTACTCACCACTAACTACAACCTACAACCTGATTCTCCGCCAACCTTGCGTTATTTTCATAAGTTGATACGCTAAACTCATATGCAAACACTCCCACTCAAAATTGCTTTTGGCTCGCTCGCGCTTGGTATTGGTTTCACGGTGCTATTTTCTACCGCTCAAAACCTTGGTATTAACGTGCCATTATTACAATTATTACTGATTGGCGTTGCGTATTGGCTCGCCTCAGAAACGAAAAAGCCCTTCTCTCGCGATACCTGGATTGCGGCCGCTTTTGCCCTCGCCTTTTCTGCCACATTCGCAATTTGGACCTCTTCTTATGGCCTTGGCCTCAGCATGTTTGGACTCATCGTTTCAAACATTTTATTCGCTCTTTTCCTTCTCGGGCACCACGGGCACTTCCCTCACCCCGTGCATGCCGTTTTAGATTCGCTCTATTACCTTGCATTGCGCACCTTGAGCCGATTTGAAATCCTTGCGCATATTCGTTTGCCTCAGCTTTCAAATAAAGGAAATGCAATTTTGCGAGGCACGATTGTTGCGATTCCTGTGCTTCTCGTTTTCCTTGCGCTTTTCCTTTCGGCAGATGCCGTTTTGCGCGAAGCAAGCGATACGTTTATACAAGACCTCTTTGGCAGCCGTGTATTTTTCAAACGCATTGGTCAAGGTGTTTTAATTGGTATTGTAACCGTTATTACTTTGCCAATTCTTGCAACCGCCTTTTGGCGACAATTGAGTGTTCCGGCACTTACCAAACGTGCAGCCGCGCATGCAACTGAAATTTCGGTTGTATTAGGATTATTGAATACGCTTTTCCTCGCCTTTATTCTCTTCCAAAGTTATTACCTTTTCGGTGGTGCTGCAGCATTTGCGTCGATTGAAGGCATTACGTATGCAGAATATGCGCGCCAAGGATTTGGAGAATTAGCAGCCGTTTCTCTACTCGTGTTTTTCCTCATCCTCACCGCGCGACATTTCCACAGCGAAAAATCTCATCCACACGTTAAATTGCTCGAATTCGCCCTCTTGTTTCAAACCGGTATTTTAGTAATTTCTGCTTGGCAACGTTTGCACCTTTACGTTGAGCAATATGCCTATACGCCGGCGCGTTTATTTGGCTTTTGGTTTTTCGCCCTGATTCTTGTATTGCTGGCGCTTTTCGCTTATCACATTCACAAAGAAGATGTGCAAGAAAAATTCCTTTCGCAGGCAATGGTGATTGTGGGGATAGCGATTCTTGCCTTTACTGCTCTTGCTCCAGATGCGCTAACCTTGCGATTAAATATTGCGCATGCGAACCGCACAGGGAAAATTATTGAAACTCGCTATTTACAACGCGAACTTTCGGCAGAAGCTTACCCGGTTATGGCGTTTATTCACGCAACCATGCAACACGATGCAGATACTTTTGTGCCATTAGAACATATAGCAAAAAATCAAACGCAAGCGAAAAATAATTATTCAGAAAGAATTCAACACCAAGTATGTGAAAAAGTGTGGGCAGATGGGGTTAGATTGTATCCGCAATGGAAAGAATCACGTAATGAAACAACTTACCAGAGAACGAAGAAAGATTGGCGTGTATGGAATCTTTCTCGCACGCAATTACCCGCTTGTACCCTGCAACCACAATGGCAACCTGGCTTATCCACATAGTCCACGTTGACCGATTTTTCACCGCATGGAAAACTAAAAGTACAAACAGTTCACTCCCATCTCTTCAATGAGGCGGGAGTGAATTTGTTTGCGAAGGCCTTCGATCATTCATAACCTACTAATATGAAAAGATATGCCGTCGCAATCTTGGCCGGAATCATGTCCCTTATGCCTCTTGTACCCGCTCACGCGCAATTCACACCCCAAAACCCGTTCATCGCGGAAATCAATTGGGCAGGAAGCGAGCGATCCACCGCTGATGAATGGATTAGACTTTGGAATCCCGGAAGTGAATCCGTGGATGTTGGTGGATGGATACTCACTGGAAGCGCCACAGGAGGAGGAGCGTTAGAAATTGCCGCACCCAGTGTGATTGCGCCAAATGCCGGGCTTTTGATTGCCAATTACCCTGCCAATCACGCCAATTCGGTACTTACCGAACCGCCACAATTGGTTACGACTTCGCTCTCATTGCCAAATAAAAACGCGCAATACTTGCTCGCAAACCCACTCGGCGAAGTGGTCGACCAAGTGGAATATATCAATCCGCCTGCAGGTAGCACTAATCCATTTATGCCAATGTTTCGCCTATCGCCAACCGAAGAATGGCAAACGGGATTTTTCCCTGGCGTAGTGGTGGAGGATGTTCAAGAAGTTGAAGTTGTAGAAAGTGTGGAAGACGTAGAAATTGTTCAAGAAGCTGAGACTCTAGAAGCAGCAGACGCTACAGAAAGCGTCGAAGAAATCCCGCTTGAAGAAATAACCGAGCCGCTGAATACAGAATCTATTCAAGAACCAATCAATGAAATCGAAGAAGCCCTGCCAATTATTGAGGAGCCACTACCTGAACAACTTGCGTCGTCAGAAATCGCAACTCCGCCTCCGCCAGAACCAACAGAACAAATTGAACAAAATAACGAACCAATCCCGGAACCCGTTCCCATTATTCCGTCGTTTGCGGCAAAATCAATCCTCATCAATGAATTCATGAGCGCACCAAAAGATGCCCCTGAATGGATAGAACTCTATAATCCGGGGCCCGAGCTCATTGATTTAACGGATTGGTATGTGGTCGATGAAAGCCAAAAGAAAACGATTTTGAGCGGAAACATTTCCATTAATCAGTTTGCGGTCATTCAAAATCCGCTCGGAAAGCTGAATAACGATAAAGACCGCATCGCGCTTTTTGACCCGTCGCACAATTTGATTGACGAAGTGATTTACGGCGCCGATATAAAAGCACCAAAGTCGGCGGCAACGATTGGACGAAATCAAAACGGCGAATGGCAATCAACAAGCGAACCAACGCCAAATGCGCCAAATGTATTCCCTGAACCAATTCCCGAACCAACCTTAGACCTCACCATTACCCCATATGAGCAAATCACAAAAACCGATTCACTTAGTCCTGCCAAGCAAAACGTTAACGCAACTCAATCAAGCGTTTTACAAAATGCTCCAAGTTCGCAAACAACAAACGGTACTAACGTTTCCAAAGCACCCACGCCTGTCCATAACATTGTTGCGGTAGCAGCAAAACCAGCAGCAGCAAAAGCCAAAACGGCAACTGTTGCCAAAACGACCACAACAAAAAAAGCGGCCACAACGAGTGCAGTAAAAACGGTTACGCTCGAAGGTACTATTACCGTTGCTCCTTCGGTCTTTGGCACGCAAATTGCCTATATGAACGGCACCGAACTCTATATGAATAGCGCCGCGTGGCCTGACTTAAAACCAGGCGACGTGGTACGCGTTACCGGTACGCCGTCAGACAGCATTACGCATCGGCTAAAAATTACTTCAGCGTCAGCCATAACCATTCTGCGTTCTTCCCCGCTCACCGCCACACCTATTTCCTCCAAAGATCTAGCTCAGCAACCAATTGGAAGTTTGGTGATACTAAAAGGCGCATTACAAGAAAAGAATGGCGTGAATGCCGTATTCAGTGATTCTGCCGGCACGTTTACCGCAAGCGCTGCAAAACAAAGTGGCGTTAGTTGGAAAAATAGCGCGGGTTCCTTCACGATTGTAGGAATTGTGCGCGAAGTGAATGGCGAAAAACAAGTTTTTCCCCGCTCGCCAGAAGACGTTACCGAAGAAGAAACAAAAGAACTTGCCCCAGCGCTAACAGGCATAACAGCAGGAAGTATTGCGCCAACCAAGCCTTCTTCTTGGCCCGTGGCAGGTGCTGCATTGCTCGCCCTTTCCCTTGGATTAATGGCGTATTGGTTCGCTCGTGACCGATACCCACAGCTCGTCCTTAAAAACTCTTAAACTCACATTTATATGACACAAACATCATCACGCTGGTACGTTGAATTGTTAAAACGATTTACCGACATTTCAACACGATTACAGCTTAACGAAAAGAACCGCGAAGAATTAAAGGAATTTGTGCTCGCGATTGCGAAGGAACAATATATGACCGGCAATCGATGTGGCATTCGTTGGATGCGCGAACAAACAAATAAACAAGCTGTTGCTGCGTAAAACAAAAGAAGCGGAGAAATCCGCTTCTTTTTCTATCTACTATCCTATTTCCATAGCGTCAAAATTGTGCTCATAATTCCAAGTGAAATAAGCCAAAAACCAGATGTAATGATAAATAATCGTACCGGTTTCATTTCCCAAATCACTACGCCAAATCCAATAGTTGCAATAAATCCAAGCCACATCGTAAAGGCAACTTGCAATGCTTCAGTGACTGTTTGTGCTTCAAACGTATACAAAACAAGTGAAAGTACATATGCCAATATAACCGATGTAATCAACCCACAAGCCATGGCAGCAAGCATCATTTTTTGCCCGCCCTTTTTCATTTTTTCTTCATCAAGCCCTGCATCGTGCATCCATTGCTTGCCAAAACCAGCTGGTGAATACCAATACATGCCAAGAGCGATATTAGAAAGCGCTGCAACAAGAATAGCGAGCAAATTTAGTGAAATCATAAAAGGATAGGTGTTTAAGTGTTTTGTAAACAGTATATCAAAAAACGAAAAACACTTAATTTTGATGCAGCTGCTGCCACTTCGCTCTTGAAGAGCTTCGAGGCACAAGTAGGCGACAGCCGA
>CAYZYJ010000021.1:0-13633 GCA_964482565.1 uncultured Gammaproteobacteria bacterium | reverse complement strand
GGCGAAGTCGCGGATTTAGGCTTTTTGTACTTACTGCAATTTATGGCTCTTCTTTCGATTAACTTGGCAGTACTAAATATTTTGCCTATTCCTGCGCTTGACGGCGGACGCATTTTCTTTGTGCTTTTAGAAGCGGCGAGGCGAAAAAAGGCGAGCCCGCAACTCGAAGCGGTGGTGCATAACCTCGGGTTTATGGTGTTGATGATTCTCGTTATTATCGTAACCTATCGCGATATTGCAAAATTGATTTAATGTATGAAAAAAGAACTTGAACAACTCCGCGAAGATTTTGAAAAAGCGGTACAATCCGTTTCTTCGCTTGAAGCATTAGAAGCATTGCGCGTTGAATATTTGGGCCGAAAAGGAAAATTGGCTGCGGCATTAAAAATGCTTAGCACTTTGGAAGATGCGCTTAAAAAAGAAGCAGGAATGATTGCAAATCAGGTAAAAATGGCGATTGAATCCACATTTGAACAGATCGAAAAATCGTTAGCTGAGGCCGAACACAAGCAAAAACTTGAAGAAGAGTGGATCGATATTACTTTGCCGCCCATTGCGCCATCAAACGGGCATTTGCATCTTTCTACACAAGCGATTCAGGAAATTGTGCAGATTTTTTCTCGGCTTGGATTTTCTCGTGTGCGTCATCCAGAAATTGATTGGGATTATTATGCGTTCGAATCGCTTAATATGCCAAAAGAGCACCCCGCTCGCGATGAATGGGAAACCTTTTTTATTGCCGACGGCGACAAAGTAATGGAGGGGAAAAAAGGCAAAGTCGTGCTCACGCCGCATACCTCAAATGGCCAAGTTCGCGAAATGGAAAAAGGTCATTTGCCGATTCGCATGATCAACATCAATAAAACGTATCGCAGACAAGCTACCACGCGCCACTTGCCAATGTTCCACCAATTCGAAGGTTTGATGATCGACAAAAATATTACGATTACCGATTTGAAAGGCGTTTTTGATTACTTTGTAAAAGCGTTTTTTGGTGATGATCGCTCGATTCGTTTGCGCCCTTATCATTTCCGTTTTACCGAACCAAGTTTTGAACTCGATATTTCTTGCGGATTTTGCCATGGCACCGCACTTGTTGATGGCGTAAAGTGCCGTATGTGCAAGGGTGGCTGGCTTGAACTTGGGGGAGCCGGCATGGTGCATCCAAATGTATTGAAAGCGGGTGGATTAGACCCCGACGTATACACAGGATTTGCCTTTGGTTGGGGACTCGAACGAACCATGTTGATGAAATCCGGCATGAATATAGATGATATTCGCATTTTATACCGAAACGATTTGCGTTTCTTAGAGCAATTTTAATATGAATGTACTTGCAAGTTATTCGTGGCTAAAGGAATACATAAAAACGCGCGCAACCGCCGAGGATTTTGCGCGTGAACTTTCGCTCAAATCCATGTCGGTTGAATCGGTTTCGGATTTGAAAGCGTTGTACCAACATATTGTTGTTGGCGTTATTGAATCGATTGAACCACATCCGAATGCGAATCGATTGCAAATTGCAAAAACGTCCATTGGCAATAAAACAGTGAACATTGTTTGCGGTGGTTCAAATATCGCTGTGTCGCAGCGTGTTGCAGTGGCGCTTGTTGGAAGTAAGGTGCGTTGGCATGGTGAAGGGGATTATGTAACCCTTGAACCGGCAACCATTCGTGGCGTTGAAAGCGAAGGAATGATTTGTGCGGCAAATGAAATCGGATTCGAAACCTTGCCACAAGTCGAAGGCGAAATTTGGGATTTAACTGAAGTAACGAATGCGAATCCTGGCACGCCACTTGTTGAGGCACTCGATTTAGATGATGTGATGTTGGATGTTGAAATCACCACGAATCGCCCGGACGCCATGGGAATGATTGGTCTTGCACGCGAAGGTGCAGCTTCGCTGAACGCCGATTTTGATATACAAAATCCTGCCGAAATTCCCGCTCCAACAAATAGGTTGCCACTTAAAATGGCGGTAAAAGATACACGGCATTGCACGCGCTATATGGCCGTTGCAATAAAAGGCGTGCATGTGAAGCCTTCGCCGTTTTGGTTGCAAAAGCGCCTTATTTTAGCCGGCAAAAAACCGATTAATAATATTGTCGATATTACGAATTACGTTTTGCTCGAATACGCGCAACCACTCCATGCCTTTGATTATGAAAAGATTGCTGGTGCCGAACTCGTGGTGCGTGCTGCGGAATCGGGCGAAAAAATCACGGTGCTTGATGGTTCAGAGTGTGAACTAAAAGAAACGAATTTAGTGATTGCCGATAAAGAAAGTCCACTTGCCATTGCTGGAATCATGGGTGGAAAAGATAGTGGCGTTACAATAAATACACAAACAATCGTTTTTGAAGCAGCAATATTTGATGCTGTTTCGATTCGTAAAACCGCTCGCGACGTCAATATTCATTCAGATTCAAAGCTTCTTTTTGAAAAAGGTCTTTCCATGATTTCGCCTCAAATGGCTTTACGCCGTGCGGTGGAATTGACGCTTGAAATTGCGGGCGGCGAAGTGGCTAGCGACGTTCTAGATTACGAAGCGCATTCGTATCGACCGCTTGTTTTTCCTTTTTCGCCTCAAAAAGTGCGTGCCTTGCTTGGCGTAGAAATTAATGACGCCGAACAAATCGCGATTTTAGAACGCTTAGGTTTTGCCGTGCAAAAAACAGGCGAAGAATATTTGGTTACCGTGCCATTTTGGCGCGACCACGATATTGAAAGTGGCGTCGATTTTACCGAAGAAATCGCTCGCATGTATGGCTATCACCACATGCCGTCGACGATTCCGTCGTCACCAATTCCTGTTACGCCTCGTGACGAATCGCTTGAATGGGAAGATTGGTTGCGCAATACGCTTGCTGGTTTTGGTTATACCGAATTGTACGGTTATTCTTTTATCGATGAACCGTCTTTAAATGCATACGGAATTGCAACGAGCGAGGCGATGGCATTATTGAATCCGCTTTCTGCCGATTTGTCGCATATGCGGCCAAGTTTGATGCCGAGTTTACTAAAAACGATTGCTGAAAACCAAGGCGAAAGACGCGAGGCGAAAGTATTTGAACTTGCGCGTGTGTATTTGCCGGTTCGAGGTGATTTGCCAAAAGAAGAAAGTCGTTTAGTGATTGCAGATTACGGTAAATTACATGCGGAAGATGCGTTTCGTTCTTTAAAAGGTATTATGCAATACCTTGCAGATTATGCAGGACTCACCCTTCGATTAGAGCGCAATGTGGACGTAAAACATTGGCATGCAACGCGCAGTGCAACCGTATTTGTGAACGATACAGAAATAGCAACCATGGGGGAAATTTCTGCCAATGACGCCGATGCATTTGGTTTGAAAGTTGGGGTTTTTGCGCTTTCTCTTGATTTAGAATCGTTCACAACAATGCTGAAACATGCCCGCCGTTACCAAGCAATTCCGGTTTTTCCACCTGTTATGCGTGATTTAGCATTTGTGATTTTGGAACGCGTGATTTACGAAGATATTGCCAAACAGATTCAAGAAAGCGAACCGCTCGTAAAAGAAATTACGCTGAAAGAAGTGTATCGTGGCAAGGGAATAGAAGAAGGGAAAAAGAGTTTTACCCTTTCGCTTACATTGCGATCCGACGAAAAAACATTGAGCGGAGAAGAAGTAGAACAAGTGATGAAACAAATTTCGCAAACAATAGAAAAATCCTTCGATGCGCAAATTCGTTAAATCGAGTATACTAGCGTAAAGTCATTACTTTTTTCTTATGCTCGAATACAAAGATGTTCTCTACATTGTTCTCGCCTTTTGTGCGCTGTGGTTTACCGCCTTTCTTTGCTGGTTCCTTTGGCAAATCGCTATTGTGATTAAACGCATTAACGATGTACTTGGCGAAATGAAATCCGCTATTTCTCGCGTTGAGCAAGCGCTGATCGGCATTAAAGGCCGGTTCGAACATGGAACAGCACATCTTGGAAAAATGTCGGATCATGTAAAACAAGCCGTAAATAGATTCGCCTCAAAATTGAATGATGACGAGGAGTAAATCGCCGATTGGCGATTTTTCCTTTTTTCCACGTTTTCTGCTAAAGTAATCGCCACTAAGTTCGTCGATTTACATGAAGCCAGAAGACTTCGTCCATCTTCATATTCACTCACATTATTCGCTTCTTGAAGCATTGCCTTCAACCAAAGCGATTGTTTCGCGTATCAAATCGCAGGGCATGAATGCGGTGGCATTAACCGATAACGGTTCCATGTATGGAGCGGTGGAGTTTTACCAGGCTTGCGAAGCCGAAGGGGTAAAACCGATTCTTGGCTTGGATTTATATTTGGCGCCATTTCGCATGCAAGATAAGCGGCCGCGTGTGGACGACAAACCATTTCGTTTGCCCGTGATTGCGTATAACGACGCAGGTCACCATAATTTATTGCGTCTTTCAACCGGTGGATTTTTGGAAGGGTTTTACTATAAACCGCGAGTCGATAAACCGTTTTTAGAAAAGCATACCGCAGGGTTGATAGCGTTTTCTGGCAGCATGCGTGGAGAAATTCCTGAAGCGCTTTCGCTTGGCGACACCAAAAAAGCAAAAGAGTTAGTAGAGTATTACCAATCTATTTTTGGCAAAGACCATTTCTTTTTGGAATTAATTCATCGGCCGGATTCTGGTCGGCAAGTAGATTTAAACGAAGAGTTGAAAGAGCTTTCGAAAGTCACCGGATGCCCGCTTGTAGTTACCAAAGATGCGTATTATTTAGACCCAGAAGATAAAGAAGGATACGAAGCTCAGCTTTGTATTATGCGTGGCCGAACGCTTGAACAATTTCGTCAAACAAATGCGGACGATTTGGATTTGTCTTTGGGTGATGTGCCAGAGATTTTAGAGGCGTTTAAGGATTGTGAAGAAGCCTTGCAAAATACACGCAAAATCGCCGACATGGTGAATTTTACGATGGACTTGGGGCATAATTATTTGCCGATTTTCCCCCTTCCTGAAGGTGTTTCCGATAATGATTATTTGTACAATTTAACCATTGAAGGCTTGAAAAAGCGTTATGGCGACCCGATTCCCGAAGAAGCGATGGAACGATTTATCTTTGAACATCAAACCATTGCAAAAATGGGTTATGCCTCGTATTTCATTATTGTGCATGACTTCGTGGATTATGCCAAAGAACACGGCGTTTTGGTCGGGCCTGGGCGTGGTTCGGCCGCTGGTTCGATTATTGCGTATGCCTTACGTATTACCGACCTTGACCCGTTAAAATACGGTTTGCTCTTTGAGCGTTTTTTGAATCCTGACCGTGTTTCCATGCCTGATATCGACATGGACTTTGCCGATAACCGCCGTGGAGAAGTGCTTGATTATGTCACGAAAAAGTATGGCGCCGATAGAGTGGCCGGTATTATTACCTTTGGAACATTAAAACCAAAAGCGGCGGTGCGCGATGCGGCTCGTGTTTTAGGACTTACGTTTGCCGAAGCGGATGTGATTGCAAAAGCCGTTCCTGACCCAATTCAGGGGCGACATACGCCGCTTGCAATTGCCATTAAAGACGTGCCAGATTTGAAAGTTCTTTACGACAATAATCCAATGGCACGGCGCACCATTGATTTGGCCATGAAATTGGAAGGGAATCCACGGCATGCCTCGCAACATGCTTGCGGAATTGTGATTGGCGACCGTCCACTTGTTGAACGCGTACCGATTCAAGCAGGGCAACGCGAAGATATGGCGCTTGTTACGCAGTATTCGCTTAACTCTGCCGAAGCGGCGGGTTTGGTAAAAATGGACTTTTTAGGACTTTCTAACCTTACCGTTATTCAAGATGCACTCGATATTATTGAGGCGGTGCATGGCGTTAAGGTTGATATTGAACATGTTCCACTTGATGACGCAAAGACTTTCGAACTTTTAGGTCGGGGTGACACAACCGGCGTTTTTCAGTTGGAATCAGATGGCATGAAACGTTATATTCGCGAACTTAAGCCAACAGAATTTGAAGATATTGTTGCTATGGTTTCGCTTTACCGACCGGGGCCACTTTCTGCCGGCATGGTTCCGCAATATATTGACCGCAAAAATGGGCGAGAAAAAGTGGTTTACGACCATCCGCTCATGAAAGATATTTTGAAGGAAACCTATGGCGTAACGGTTTACCAAGAGCAGATTATGCGTATTTCGCGTGTTCTTGCTGGTTTTTCTGCGGGTGAAGCCGATACCTTGCGTAAAGCCATGGGAAAAAAGAAGCGTGACGTTTTGGAAAAAATGTTTGAAAGTTTTTTGGCAGGTTGTGTAAAAAACGGTGTACCAGAAAGAACGGTGCGCAAAATTTGGACGGATTGGGAAGGATTTGCCGATTACGCGTTTAATAAATCGCATGCCGCTTGTTACGCTTTAATTGCGTATCGAACCGCCTTTTTAAAAGCGCATTACCCAGCGGAATTTATGGCCGCGCTTATGAATTCCGACATCAATACGCTCGACCGCATTACGGTGGAAGTAGAAGAATGTGAACGTTTAGGCATTAAGGTTTTGCCGCCGGACGTTAATGAATCATTCCCTGGTTTTGCTGTTGTAAAAGACAGCAATAATATTCGTTGGGGATTGGCGGCGATTAAAAATCACGGCGAAGAAGCGGCGCGTGGATTGGTTGCGGAACGAAAAGCTCACGGTGATTTTTTAAACGTAGCAGATTTTGCGGGCCGACTTGATTCAAAATCATTCAATAAAAAATCGCTTGAATCGCTTATAAAATCTGGCGCATTAGATCGATTTGAAGATCGTTCCGTATTGATTGCGAATATGGAACAGATTTTACTTTTCCATAAACAAGCGGTGAAAGATAAAGTGCAAAATCAAGTTTCCATGTTTGATTTATCGGACACGATATCGACAAGCAAATTAAATCTTCGCCATGTTCCGCCTTTGCCGCATACAGAATTGCTGACATATGAAAAAGAATTGCTCGGTATTTACGTTTCTGCGCATCCAACCGAAATCTTTACGCCTGAAATGAAGCGCATGACGGTGAATTGTGCCGAAGCGCACAAAAAAGAAGAGGGAAGTATTGTTACCATGATTGGAATCGTTTCTACCATCAAACAAATTCTTACAAAAAAAGATCAAAAACCAATGGCCTTTGCGCGTATTGAAGATAAATCTGGCTCGCTTGAAACGGTGATTTTTCCAAAAACGTATGCAAAATATCGCACGAAGATTGTTGAAAATACGTTTGCTATGGTGACGGGGAAGATTTCGGTGCGTGAACGCGGTGAAGACGCAGAACATTCTTTGCTTATTGATTCATTTGTGGCATTTACCGATAAGCAAATTCAGCAAATCGAAAATATGTTGCGCGTTGGAAGTATTGATGACGAAATGTTGCGTGAAGAAGAGGTAAAATTGGAACGAGTAAATGGTGTTTCGATTGTGGTGCCAGAACGGCCAACACAAGAATTAATTTCGGCATTGCGTGAGGTTTTTGCCGATTCGCCTGGGCGTGAACCGGTGTATTTAATTGTAGAATCTGGCGGTAAAGAACGGCGCATTTCGACCGAATATAAGGTAGAAAAAACGCAAGCATTTATGGCAAAGCTACAAGAAATTGTTGGGGCGGATAAGTTAAGGTAGCCTTAGCGATATTTTTTGTGTATACTGAAGAGCAATAAGGAGGAATTATTTTAATTTTTATGATGAATGGCGGAAATGGAAAGCAACCGCTTTCTCGCACATTGCGAATTTACCAAAAGGCAGCGATTGTTTTCGTTTTGATTTCATTTGTCTTACTGCTTGGCGTTTTATACCTTTCACTTTCGAAGGCGAAAATTTACGTTACGCCTGCGCCCGCTGTTTTGCGCACATCGCTTCCTGTTGAAGTCGTTGCAAATCCTGTTACTACCGGTCAAATGAGTGGGTATGTCCTTAAAGAAACCTTCACCAAAGCAAAAGCCTTTCAAACGCCAGAAGAAGGTGGGCAGCTTGTCGAAGGGAAATCAACCGGCATGGTGACGCTTATTAACGAAACATCCGCTCCGCAAGCACTTGTTGCAACAACTCGTTTGCTTTCCGAGGAAGGCGTTTTATTCCGATTAAATGATGCGGTTACGGTACCAGCCAATGGGCAAGTAGAAGCGCGTGCAAGTGCCGATCAAATTGGGAAATCAGGAGATATTCCTCCAACGCAATTCACGATTCCTGGACTTTCGACGAATTTGCAAACGGTTATTTACGCCGTAAGTGTGGACGCAATGAAGGGTGGACTGAGTGCCGTTAGCGTCGTAACCGAGGAATATTTGAATGAAGCGGAACAGCAATTAAAAGAAGAAATGACCGCCGAGGCATTGAATGCCTTAAAAGAACGTATTCCTTCGGCAGATTTTGATGGATCGGTGGTGCTTGTTGATGTCTTGGAACGCAAAAGCGATAAAATTCCAGGTGAACAAGCAAGTGAATTTACCGTTTCATTGACCGCGCAGGTTACAAGCGTTTTTTATAAGAAGTCGGTTCTTGAAACATATGCGCTTGATTCTTTGCGAACACAGATGCAAACAGGATTTGAGTTAAAAGAAGCGAATAGCGAAAGCTTACAAGTGAGTGTGGAATCGGTGAGTCAAACAGCAGAAGCTGCAACGCTTTCTGCGTATATCGATGGAACGGCGGTGATTTCGAATGCGCATGAATTACTCAAACCAGAACGATTTGTTGGGTTTAAAGCAGAAGAAGTGATTCAAACGCTCACGCAAAGCGAAAGCATTGCATCCGTTCGTGTGCAATTTTCGCCATTTTGGTTGCGACGCGTTCCACGTTTGACCGATCACATTGAAATTATTGTAGAATAAGGGCGCGATTTTTCTGGTTGACAGTAAAGGTGTTCATGGTATCGTTAAGCCATTATTTACAGGCAAATTTGGGATTTTATGACGGAACAAGAAGTATTTGCTATGCGTCATACAGCGGCGCATGTGCTTGCAGCGGCAGTAACGAAAATGTATCCGGGTGCAAAGTTTGGCGTAGGACCAGTTATTGAAAACGGGTTTTATTACGATATTTTATTTCCGGAACCAATTTCCGAAACGGTTTTACCAAAAATCGAAAAAGAAATGCGTAAAATTATTACCTCGAATCAAGAAATGATTCGTGAAGAATTGTCGATTGCAGACGCTATTACGTTTTTCGAATCTCTCAACCAACCATTTAAAGTAGAGCTACTTAATGCTTTAGAAGAAAAAGGCACAACAAAAATCAATCCAGAAGAAGAGGGAGATATTGAACTTGGTGCAACAACGGCAAGCATTTATAAAACGGGTGCATTTGCTGATTTATGTCGAGGGCCACATCTTGCGTCTACAAAGGAAGTGAAGGCATTTACCCTCACCAAACTTGCAGGAGCATATTGGCGTGGAAATGAAGCGAATCCGCAATTGCAACGTATTTACGGTTTGGCTTTTGCCACGCAAGAGGAATTAGACGCGCATTTATTCATGCTTGAAGAAGCGCGAAAACGCGATCACCGTAAACTTGGGAAAGAACTTGATTTATTTGCTTTCTCTGATTTGGTTGGCCCAGGATTACCGCTTTTTACGCCACGCGGAACTATTGTGCGCAATGAATTGACGCGTTTTGTGTGGGAATTGATGAAGCCGTATGGCTACGAACGCGTGCATATTCCACACATGGCAAAAGCTGATTTATATAAAACATCGGGCCACTGGGATAAATTCGCCGATGACATTTTTCATATCTCAAGCGCAAAAACCGATGAGCAATTTGTCATGAAGCCAATGAATTGTCCGCACCATACGCAGATTTTTGCGTCACAATTGCGCAGTTATCGTGATTTACCTTTGCGTTATAGCGAGGTTACAACGGTTTACCGCGATGAGAATTCTGGCCAATTACAAGGACTCACACGTGTGCGTTCAATTACGCAAGATGATGCGCATGTTTTTTGCCGTGTTGATCAGATTGAAGAAGAGGCGAAAGCGATTTACCACATTATTCAGCAATTCTATGCAGCGTTTGGGATGCCACTCACCGTGCGTGTTTCGGCGCATGACCCTGACAAAATGGAAAAGTATTTAGGTGGTATGGAATTGTGGGAAAATGCCGTTGGCATGTTGAAGAACTTGCTCGACGACATGAATGTTGCCTATGTGGTAGAAGCTGGCGAAGCGGCTTTTTACGGGCCGAAAATCGACTTTGTGGCAACCGACGCCATTGGCCGAACATGGCAATTAGCAACCATTCAGCTCGATTTCAATTTGCCAGAACGATTCGACCTTTCCTATACCGACGAAAACAATGAAAAGCAAAGACCGGTTATGATTCACCGTGCGATCCTCGGTTCGGTGGAACGATTCATGGGAGTGCTCATTGAACATTATGCAGGAGCCTTTCCATTTTGGTTGGCGCCTGAACAAGTGCGTGTAGCAACCGTTTCAGATGACTTTATTGAAAGCGCACAACAGCTTGTTAAAACACTTGAAGACGCAGGCATACGAGCGATGCTAGATGCAAGTAGCGAAAAAGTTGGTAAGAAAATTCGCAATGCTGCCATGAAGAAAATTCCATGGACCATTGTATACGGTGCAAAAGAAGCCGAGGGCGGCGATATTGTGGTGAATGTGTTTGGCTCAACCGAAAACCTCGTTATTAGTAAAGAAGAGCTGGTAGAAAAGGCAAAAGAAGTTGCAACATTACCAATCGTTTAGTTATACACAAGAGAATCTCCGCAGGGAGATTCTTTTATTTGGTATACTGCTTTGTATATGAAAATACCGAACATCTTTCCATTACTTAGTCTTTTAATTTTTGGTGTAATTACAGTTGCATCTGTTTTTATAATTCGCTCGCAGGCATTTGATGCTTCAACCTCTATTCAAGTAACTAATTATCCACCGAGCTTAGATACGGTTAAATTATGTGCAGGCACGGGAGATCCTGTTGGTTGCGTTCATGTGTCCAACGTTGTTTTAACTGGTGGAACTACAACTACCTACTCCATCGCTGGGACAATTACGGATTTGAACGGTATGGATGATATAAATAACGTTGCTGTAAAGTATTACCGAGTGGGAAATAATTGTGCGGGGGGTGTAGATGAAAATGATTGTTATATTGAAAATACTTCGATCACTTGTCCGCTAATCTCAATATCTAGTACGCAAGGAGCTTTTGATTGTGGTATTGAACTTGCTTATTTTACCGATGCAACCGACGATTCTTCACTCGCCTCTGAAGGCGCTTATCCGTCAGATAATTGGGCGATTGAAGTTAGCGCTGTAGATATGGCAGGTGAGGTGTCGGTTGTTTATGAAACGTCGCCGAATGAAGTTCTTTCACTTCGCGATCTTTCTGCTTGTGCTTCCATTAACTATGGAACGCTTGCAAACGGTGCTGCAAGCTCAACAGGCGTTGCGTGTGCAATCACAAATGACGGCAACGTTGATATTGATATTGAAATTAGCGGTTTATCCATGGATTGCGATGTTGGCTCTATTCCGATTACAAATCAGCGGGTAGATATTGTGAGTGCAAGCTATGCAAGTATGGGATTAACGGGAACGTTTGCTAACTATAGTTCTTCTGCAACAACATATAGCGATATCATTCTCAATAAACGAATCACTTCGGTTGAGACTGACGACCTTTACCACACCATCACTGTTCCTTTTTCGGTGAGCGGTTCATGTAGCGGAACCAATACGATTTCAGCAGTAGCGGAAGTGTAGAATGAAGAAAAATCAGCGTCTCACAAGATGCTGATTTTTTGTTATACTAGAGTGAATTATGCAACAAGGTGTTGGCAAAAATATCTGGATTCTTTTTATTGTATCGATCTTGCTTTTTGTTCTTAGCCTATCTGCCCTCAATCGTGTGCGCATTCAAAGCCTTAATACGGTGCTTTTAGTTACTGGTGCGGCGCCACATATTGATTCGGTGAAACTATGCCTTTCAACCGGCAATCCATCTGGTTGCGCACATGTGCCAGATGTTGTGTTAACAGGCGGAACCACTACGCTTTATTCTATTGCCGGCGTAATTACCGATCCAGACGGCATGAGTGATATTTCACAGATTAACGCAACATATTCGCGTACTGGGATTGGCGCTTGTACAATTGCTGATGTGAATAATTGTTATATCCGATCCTTGCAAAATGCCACGTGTACGCTCACGACGCTTTCTTCGACGCAAGGCGCTTTCGAATGCGCTATCGAACTAGAACATTATGCCGACGCAACGGATGATGGGGCAAATATGAATGAAGGAGCATTTCCGGCCGAGAATTGGGAGGTGCGCGTTTATGTAGAAGATTTAGGCACGGAATCTGATACTTCATCGGTTTTAAATGAAGTGAACTCCCTCAGAGATATTTCGGTCTGCAATACGGTTGATTATGGCGCATTAATGATTGGAACGGCGAGTACAACCGGGGTAAATTGTTTGCTTACAAATGACGGTAATGTGGATGTAGATATTGAAATAAATGCAACGGCAATGAGCTGTACGATTGGTTCGGTGCCGTCTGCAAACCAACGAATTGATATTGTGAATGCAAGCTATGCAGGCATGGGAATTTCTGGAACGTATCAAAACTATACCGCGAGCCCGGCGAGTTATACGCATGCGGTTTTAAATAAACGCATTGACTCAACACTCGTAACAGATGATTTGTACCATACAATTTCGGTACCATTTGGGGTTCGTGGAACCTGTGCTGGCGTAAATACCATTTCAGCGATTACGGAATTGTAAAGCGTTTCTTTGCAGAATGAGGGAATTTTAAGATTGACACATTGGCCTTGTTGGGCTAATGTTTTAGGTTCCTTTAACTCACGGGGGTGCCTCATGGCGAACGACCTTTTTCCGCGTATTACTACGATGGGGGAGGTCGCGACGCCGGCTTCCTCGCAATTACAGGAAGTCATAAACATTAATCAGCGCGTTTACGTGTTGAGTACTCACCATAAGGGTGAACGGTGTCCTGAACGGGATTACCTTGCGGCGAAGTTGCGCAGGGTGCTTGCTTCCAAGGACTTCACCGAAAAGCTCGGCAGGAAGTTGACGGCTTGGGACAATTCTCAGATCTGGCACATCGCCCAAGGTTTCTGGTCGCTTATGGCGTCAGGCAGGGCGATGCAGACTGAGACGCGAGACGTACTTCGCGCAGCTGTGGACGGCGAGGAATCATTCTTCACCGTCTTGCAGCGAGTGTACGGCAGGTCGGCCTACCTGTGCATGCGAAAGCATGTGCATATGCAGATCGCGCTTCACATGAACCGCCGCCCTCACCTCGGCAATTTGAAAGAAGCGAATGAGCGCTACTTCGTACCACTCATGCTCATCGCCTGCGCTCTCATTAGTTCGCAGGAAGAGGTAGGGCGATAAGCGCCTACCTCCTAAGGGTTGCCACTCGGCACCCTTTTTTGTTTGCTATACTAAGGAATATGCAGAAACCAAAAGTACTAGCGGTTATTGGCCCTACCGCTTCGGGGAAAACCGACCTTGCCATTGAACTTGCTCGTCAATTTGATGGCGAGGTGATTTGTGCTGATTCACGCACGGTTTACAAAGAAATGACGATTGGCACCGCAAAACCACAAGGCGAACGCGGGGAAGCGGAACGTATTTCGATTGGCAT
>CAYZYJ010000020.1:0-13953 GCA_964482565.1 uncultured Gammaproteobacteria bacterium | reverse complement strand
TGAATCCAGGTAAATCGATTAAACACTTGTGTGAGTAAATGCCCTTTTGCCGATGCCCGATTATGGTAATGCATAAGTGTAACCTCGGGGTAATACACAACTTTAAATCCTGATTCCCAAAAACGACGACATAAATCGTTATCTTCAAAATACATAAAATACCGCTCGTCGAAATACCCAACTTTTTCGAGCGCTGTTTTACGAATAAAAAGCGCAGCACCAATCAATGAATCAACATTCATGATGCGTTCATGATCCACATCTTTCATGAGATATTGGTCGACAGCCTTTTTCCCAAACGGCAATTTTCCAAGCGGAGTGCGGCGATAAAGCGGAATCATACCAGTTGGAATGCGATAGCAAGAGTATTGTAATGTGCCGTCTGGATTTTTGAGTTGCGGACCAAGAATGCCGATTTCTTGATGTGTATCCATGAAACTCACCATTTTTTCAAGTGATTGTGAGGCAATGTGAATATCGGGATTAAACACCAAAACATAACGCCCTTTTGCAACGCGGATTCCTTCATTCATTCCTCCGCCAAAGCCTTTATTTTTCGCAAGCGGAATATAGTGCACTTCAGGGAAATTCGCCTGTAATTCTTTGCCAAAACCACCAGCCGGATTATTATCAATCACTATAATTTCGGTAGAAATGGTTGGCGCCGCACGCCGAATTGCTCGCAATGTTTGGCGTAATTGCGCGCTTTCAAAAGTATGAACAATTAAAATAGAGACTTCAACGTTTTCCCGCATATTGCCATAATTCTTTTCTTGAAATCACGCGCGTTTCCTTCATAAGTTTTCGTTTTCGCCACATTTCAGGAATGTATTTTATGCCGTCTATTAATCGCTTGCGTGTTTCTTTTTCAAAAATGAGTCCATAAAAAACGCGTACAAATTCACCTAAAAACAATCGCGGCGAGCTCAGAATGAATTCGATGAACGACAAATGCTTCAGCAAAACGAATAATTGATTCCGTGTCGAAAGCGCGGCGAAAAATGGCCGTTGACCACGACGATTTTTTAATCGCTGCCACCACCCTTGCCTTTCAGCACCAAACATTCCGCGGTAATGCCATGCATGTGCATTTGGCACAAATAACGCATTCATGCCACGCTTTTTCATGCGCAAGGCTAAATCACAATCTTCGCGGTAAGCGAAAAATGTCGCATCAAAAAACTCATCGTTTTCTATCATTTTTACAATCGCATCAAATCGGTACAGCGCCATGGTGCCACTTGGAGCAATAATATCGGTCGAATTATCGAATTGGCCGCGATCGAGTTCGCCCGCTCCGCGATCAACCATGCGCCAATTTTTCTGCAAGGTTAATCCTGTAGAATCAATAATGTCGGATTGAGAGGTTTCATCTATCGCTTCATTTCCAAGCACTTCGCCAAAGGCTCGAAATATCTTTGGCTGAAATGCATCAATTTCAGGATTGGCCTTTAACGCCTCAGCCAATGTTTGCAAACAGTCATTTTTCAACATCATGTCGGCATTCATAATCACCACGCCAGCCAACCCATCTTCGTGAGTGGCGTGTTCAAACGTATATTTCATGAGTTGATTATGGCCTCCAGCAAATCCAAGATTGCGCACATTGCGCGCTACAACCCATGTTGGATGATGTTCTTTTATGTAATCAAGGGTAGAATCCGTACTTCCATTATCTAAAATGCGTACCGAAAAGTTCTTATACGTTTGCGCTTCAATGGATGCAAAAAGATCCGGCAAATAGCGGCGATCATTCCAAACCAAAAGGTGAAGGTAAAAATACGGCATAAAGGGAGTTTAGAAGACTTCTCCCTACTCGTCAAAGTCGGGTTTTCTTTTCGGTCACATCAAACCCCAAATACTTACCGAGCATAAAGCGGGTTTGGGCGTCGATTGCGGGAAATGCGCCGAAAACAATAAAGGTTACTGGCAGCAATGCCCATTGCAAAACCATAACAAGCCAATTGTGCGAACCTAAATCGCCTGGTTTTTTTGGCAAAAACAGAAAACTCATTACGCCCGTTGCAAAAACACCAATGGTCGCCACCTGCATCATGCGTTCAAGGGTAAAAGGAGAATTGGCAATCAATGCCGTTGGCGCATTGCCAGAAACGAAAAACGGCAAATACCCAAGCATAAAAATAAGCATTGGCGCCGTTGCCCAAGTAAACATTCCTTCTATGTGATTAAAGAGGAATTTCACTTTTTTACGACGTGGCAAATCTGGGTGCTCTTTAAATTTTTCGAGCATATACGGCAAATGCTCTACTCCCCAAGCCCAACGTCTTTGCTGTTTATAAAGTGCTTTCAAACTCTCTAAATACGTATCGCCCTCAACGGCATCCATATGCACCGGAATATACATTGGCGTTACTCGGTAGTCGCCGTCGTAATGAATAAACCCTTGCAAGAAAATGCGAGAATCTTCTGAAACGAGATCTGGTTCATGATAACCAACGTCCACAAGCATTTGCCATGGCATGGAATGCGAAGAAAAGGTCCACATGCGATCTTCACGCACCAATTCCGCCAATAACCAAAACGTCGTACCAAAAGCACTAATGCGAACGGGCGCCGTAGCATACCAAATATTATTCGAAAATAGCGTCAGTGGTTGATAGCTCGATCGCAGCGGATTTTCTACCGTCAAAAATAAATAGGTAAGCCGACCGAAATAATGCGGATGAGAAATCGTGTCGATATCAAACGCGGAAACAAGAATTTTATCGTAAGGGATTTTTTTGCGGTCAATATATTTTCGCACTTCCTTCGCCATATGGCGCATATTGGAACCTTTTCCAGGAATTTCTCCTTCAATGCCCTTAGGGTGAACCGTAAACAAAAGATGTGCAAAAACGCCGTGATACTCTTCTTTTAAGATTTGTTCAAAACGTTTGAATCGTTCTTGATCCCCCTCTTCGCCGCCAAGCACTACAATAAACCGATCATTTCGATAAACGGAATCTTTAATCGCATTAAGCGATTGACGCAAAATTGCCAATTCTTCTTTATACGTTGGCAACATCACAACGTGGTAAATTTCCTCTGCGCCATGCGTTTCTTGCAAACGCTCATGCCAATTTATGCGCCCAACTTGTTTATAGAGTCGATACGCTGCAATGGTATGAATTAAGAAATACAATACACGAAGCGTCCAGTATAAATCGAAAATAATAATAAAAACCGCTGCAACGGCAGGCGCGAAAAACGAGGCTAAAATGGCGAGCAAAAACGTAGACCACGTTAAAATTCCAGGAATCGCCTCCCAGAATCGATGCTTGCCATATTGTCCAAAACGTTTCGCCATATTAAACGCGCAAGTATTTTCGCATCGCCGTACTTGTTGTCATGAGCGCAAGCAAAGTGAGTCCAAGGAATTGAATGCCAAAAATCCACCATCCGTTTTCTATAAAGTATGCTGTCATATCGACCGAAATATTGCCAAAAAATCCTGCTGCCCACGGCTCAATCGCTTTTAATGTTGTAACTCCACCAAGCAAAACAACACTCATTGCGACCACGGTATACATAATCGCTTCAAGCAAAAACGGGCCTTTAACAAACCAATCATTCGCGCCAACCAATTTCATAATCCCGATTTCTTCGCGGTGCACATAAATCGCTACACGAATCGTATTAAATACAATCATCATAGCAACAAGACCAAAGAACAATGCAAGCGCAATGCCGGCATAACGAATGCGCGTGCTAACTAATTTGATATTTTCTATGACATTTTGAAAATCATCAAAATCTTTTTCTTTAATAAAAGGCGAAAATTCTGGCGTTTCAATAACTTCCAAAATAAACGGGAAATCCTGCGAAGAATGCGCAGAAACAATGACTTCATGCCCAAAAGGATTGCCGCCAACCACGGTTAACGAATCTAAAATCGCTTGGTCATTCGCATAACGGGTTTTGAATGTTTCCAAAACCTCGGTTCGGTGGATGAATCGTGCATCGCGAACTTGAGGGTAACCAAGCAAATACCCTTGCGCCGCTTTTGCAATTTCTTCGGATGTTTCTGGGTAAAACGAAATAGAAACCTCTACACGATTTTCTACCGATTTTAGCGCAGCATCGGCAAAAACATTCATGAAAATAATCACATTCACCGTAAGTAAGGTGAGGACAAAAATGGTGATTGTAATAAACGAAAGCCAAAAATTGCGGAAGAAATTTTGTACCGCAAACTTTACAATGCGAAAAAGGGAAAGAATGAATCTCATGTGAGCATATATTTACCGTGTTCAACGTCGGAAACAATTTTACCGTCGTGAATCGTAACCACACGTTTATTGAGGGCATTCACGATGTCGCGGTCGTGGGTAACTAAAACGACCGTTGTGCCGTATTCGTTAATGCGTTTCAAAAGTGAAATGATTTCGTGGGAATGGATCGTATCTAAATTCCCCGTTGGTTCGTCGGCAAGCAAGATTTTTGGACGATGCACTAAAGCGCGTGCAATAGAAACACGTTGCTGTTCCCCGCCAGAAAGTTGGCGTGGGTAACGATGCGCTTTTTCGTGTAAACCAACAATTTTCAAGACTTGCGGAACAACTTCTTTAATTCGGCGCCGCGGTTCACCGGCAACTTGAAGCGCAAAATCAATGTTTTCTGCGACTGTTTTGCGGGGCAATAATTTAAAATCCTGAAAAACAACACCAATCTGGCGACGTAACGTTGGAATTTCTGTCTGATGAATGCGGCTTATATCCCAATCTCCAATCACCACTTCGCCTTTGGATGGTTTTTCTTCGGCAAAGAGCAATTTTGCAAGGGTGGTTTTTCCAGAACCGCTTTGACCAACAATCGAAACAAATTCCCCAGAATTAATGTGGAGACTAACGTCTTGCAAAGCCGTAACGTCTGGCCGATAAAATTTGGAAACGTTTGAAAAACGAATCATACCAGTAGTATAACACATTTGCCTTTTTGGCTTAGTTCTGCTAATATTAGCCGTTCCTTCACAACTAAACCTCACGACACCAGGAGTCTACACGATGCACTACCGCGTCATCATCGGAAGCAAAACGGTCGACGTCTTCGCTGACGCCGAAAATCCCGATCTTGCGTGGCTGCGTGAACAATCCACGGCCACCGATACCGAAAACACCTTCGAAGTCCCACAAAACGACTGGACAGCAGCAGCGCTTGGCCGACTCGTTTTCGGGAAAAATAACTACAACAATGAAGTCCTCTCCCCCCTCGTCGCGCTATATTCCAAAAAGATTAGGGATTTGGACTTCTCCGTCCGCGTGCAAAACATCCTCTTATTTGCCGGCGTTCACCGCTTGTGGCAATTGCTAGAGTTCGACGAAGCGAGCTTGTTTAAGCTAAAAAACTCTGGACGAAAGTCCGTAAACGAGATCAAAGAAGTGCTTGGCGATCTCGAGCTTTCGCTTGGAACCGTCATCCCGCCGTCCTTGAAGGACTTCTTGCCGAAAGACTAGTCTTCGGTCTCATTCCTCGCCGCGCATCAAACCTTTCGGTGTGCGGCATTTTGTTTAGGGGAGATTTGCTAAATTGGCTTATTTCTGCTAAATTCATGCCGTTCTTTCAAAGGAGCAGGTCATGCAAGGTGAGAAATATCAATTAGCTGGCGGAGTAGTGCTCGAAGCCAACGAGGGCGAACTTGAGGTGCTCGGTACATCGTTACGGCGCGCACCAAATCCGATTGAAAGGGATACGGTGATTTTGCCACGTGGCACATGGCTCGCCAAGCACCACGAACAAGGCGTTTGGCATCGATTCTGCGGGCCAGACCAAGTGGAACGCGCCATCGCGCACGCACAAGCGGGCTATGGCTGGCGCACGGGTCGCGACAAAGGCGAATTGCAGTTCTTCATCAATCTGCAAGCGCAACTCCGAGGTGCTCAGGGCGAAGTGAGGCGATTCCGTTCGCTTTCGCCCGAAGAACAGCAAGCGTTCACCGCGCGTTGCAGGGATGTGTACGAAGAGTTGCGCACTGCGCGTAAGCCAGCCAAGCTTCACATTGCTTGGCGCGTTTACCAAGCCTCCGAAGGCAAAGATTCGCTCGGGCGACCAAACCCCAACGTTTCGGAATACCGCATTGCGACGGCGGAGCGCGACATCGAATCGCTCGTGAAGGAGATGCGCGAAATCTGCGACCGCGTGGAAAGGCGCGCGCTTACGGTGCGGTACGAAATTGCCTCGCGTGAAGGCGAGGCCGAGCTTTACCACACGCAAATCGGTGAAGCCATGCGCCTCGCCGATCAAAACGGCGGTCGCGAAGAAGCCATGCGTTTGCTCGAACAAATCATGCGCGACATGGCGCGTGTGAACGACAAGCCGTGGCGGAACCTCTACCGCCGCTGCGTTACGGACGACCTTGGGCCAGCACAAATCATGATCCGCGAGAATCAACCGACGAGTGCATTCAAGTACCTGCACCGGGCGCGATTCGCGATCGAATTGCTCACGATGCAAAGGGAGTTCGTCGAGCTCTTCTACCGGATTTCGTTGCATGCCGGCAAGCGCCCGCGCACCGACGAATCGAAGAAAAAATGGCAGCAACAGCTCGCCATCCACCAGCTCGAACTCAAACAGCTCATCGAATCCATTCCCACCACAGTGACGGTGGCAGGAAATGAGCACAATATCGACAAGTACCTGCGCGGTCGCACCGTTGCGAGCTTTCGTGGGTACTGTAATGCAGCGTTGGTTTCCCTTCGCTGCGTCGAGGTCTACAAAGAACATCGAAGCTACCACCTCGAACAAGCACTCGCACAGCTCCGCCTCGCGGAAAAGTGCTGGTAGCAACCTCGAAGTCTGACTTTGAAGTCTGACTTCAAAGTCATCTCGGCCCCATGGCAATTCGCGTGGGGCCCTTTCTTTTTGCAAAAATCCTGTGGATAACTACCTCGAAGTCTGACTTCAAAGTCAGACTTAAAAACTTCACAAATGAAAATGAATATGTTATAAGTGGTACGCCTAAATGAGGCCGCTTTAGCTCAGCTGGTAGAGCAATGCTTTCGTAAAGCAGAGGTCCCGAGTTCGAATCTCGGAAGTGGCTCCAGAAAAAAACATCAGGATTTCCTGATGTTTTTTTCTTTGTTTTCGCTATCCGCCAAAAAAGTAGTGAAACCATTTCTGTGGATTTGAACGCTTGGTCGATTGTTCAATCAATGCCGTATTCTCTACTCCTGTTAACGGTAATTCATCTTCTTTAATCACTAAAAGCGTTTCACCTTGTTCACCGAGTCCGTGCTTTGTTCTTCCCTCTTTTTCTAAAAAGTATTCGCTTGAAAGATTGGAAATGAGATTATTTAGCGAAAGATTATCTTGCTCTAAACGATTGCGTTCATTTTCAAATCGTGCAATTTCGCGTTCAATTTGCATATTACTCACGTATTCCCGCCCAAACGCTAAAGCCAAAAAAAAGAAAATAATGACATTCACCAAAAAAACGGCACTCCAAATGCCTGGTCTTTTGATAAGTTTATTGCCTTTACTCGCTTGTCTCATATAAAACAGAATCGTTTTCTTGTAACTTTCGCACGTCTTCAATTAACTCACATAAAATCTGTGGCGATTTAACTGGTGAAAAAATAATATCATACTCCGCCTCATCTCCCGAAATAATCTTTACGCCACCGATACGTAATTTACGCGCAAAAAAACCTTGAGGCAAAACATGCACTTCTTCGATTGCTGAAATTGGAATTTCAATAATTTCTCGTCCAATAATTCCACGCTGATCAACGTCAATAATGCGTTTATCGGTAACAATGAGCATGGAAAAATGGCGCGCCAAGTAAAACCGAATCGTATTCCATATGGCTAGCACAGTAAGCGCCGCGTAAATACTCATACCCATCACACCAAGTGAAAGTGCTGGAAAAATCAAAACGAATGGCAAAAGAGCAAGAATAAAACTCGCAACAACTCGGCGCATCGGCCAAAAAAAGGCGCGTTTTTGGAGCACGATTACTTCTTCCTCTTTTTCTAATTCAACAAGTCCGGCTCGTGTCATAGAAGTCGTTTACGAAGTGCCATTTCGGCAGCGTCTTTATCGCTCCATGGAATCTTTTTCCCATTCGCAACCGCCATTACCGGTTCGGAACCCTTGCCTGTTAAAAGCACAACGTCACCTGGTTCCGCCAAAAAAATCGCTTTTTCTATTGCCTCCATGCGATCGTCAATCAAAAACAAATTCGTCCCTTCTACCAATCCTGCATCAATCGCACCTTGCGCAACGTCTTCGATGATTTTTCGCGGATCTTCATCGTATGGATCTTCGTTCGTTACAATCACCACGCTTTCCGTTTGCGCAGCAAGGCGTCCAATTTGTGTGCGACGTGCAATATCGCGCCCGCCTCCAGCTGAACCATGAACACCAATCAGGCGTTTCGGATTTAATTTCTGTACCGCCGCAAATAATGCCCGCAAAGCATAGGGTTCATACGCATAATCCACAATCACCACAAAATCCTGACCCAAATCAATCCGTTCAAAACGACCAGGAATGGGCTTTAATGCCTCAAATGCGGGGATAAGTTTCGCAAGTGGAATCTGCAAGGCAAAAAGAGTAGAAAGTGCCATAAAGGCATTTTTCTGCTCAAACGGCGCCAAAAACGGCACATTCGCAAGTAATCCATTGATTTCCGCAATCGGCACACCACCATAATCACTCATCATGGCATTCACACCTTCTTCATTCGCTCGGCCTTCAAGCGAAAATCCAATCAATTCATCGCATGGAAAACTGGCAAAATACGGCGCATGTTCATCATCTAAATTCACCACAATCCGTTTTGGCAATTTCACCTGACCAAATACTTTGCGTGGCATGCGTGTTAAATGCGAAAACAATTTCCCTTTTGCTTTTTTGTAATTATCAAATCCGCCATGCGCTTCAATATGTTCCGGCGTTAAATTGGTAAATACAGCCACGTCATAATTCACGCCTAGGTGGCGAAATTGCTCAATTCCCTGCGACGACGTTTCCACAATGGCATAGGTGCATTTTTCTCGCACCATTTCGCGAAGCAATTGCTGCAAATACAGTCGCCCCGGCATGGTCATTTTCATTTTATTTTCGATTTCCTTGCCAGCAATCCAAAACCCCGCCGTTGTTGTATACCCAACGCGTTCCCCGAGCGTGGTTAATAATTGCGCAATCATTTGAACGGTGGAAGATTTGCCGTTTGTACCTGTAACGCCAATCACAATCATCTTATTTGACGGCATGCCATAAAGCGCAGCCGAAAGTTTGGCGAGCGTAAAATGATACGCTTGCAAAAGCGGAATTGGGAGATGATTTTTTATGGCGTGTAGCATGATTATAAATTACGCACTTCTTCACGGAATTGTTCTCCGCGATCGAATTCGTTTTGGAAGAGATTGAAGCTTGCGGCCCCTGGCGAAAGTAAAACGATATCACCACTTACGGCTAATTCTTTTGCTTTTGTAACCGCTTCTTTCATGGTTTTTATGCCTTTTACAAGCGGAACACGTCCATTCAATGCCGTTTCAATTAGATCTGACGCGTCACCTTCGAAAAGCAAAACGTGCTTACATGTTTTTACCGCTTCTTCTGCCATTTCGTCAAAAGTCAATTCTTTATTCATTCCGCCTGCAATCAATACAATACTTTTATCGGCACCAAATCGTTTAAGCGCAGGAATCACTGACGACGGATTGGTTGCCGTTGTGTCGTTGATATAACTAATTTCATCGACTTCTCGTACCAATTCCTGCCTATCTGAAACACCTTTGAATTCACGCAAAACTGTACGAATTGCTTCAACAGGAATACGCCGAATAAACACCGCCATCACCGAAGTCAAAATATTTTCGATATTATGATCGCCTTTCAAACCAACGTCGACAATTGGTAAAATTTCCGTTTCTTTGCCTTCGAGTCGCACCAAAATCATGCCGTCGCCACGCACAAAACACCCATCTACATTCGGCTGATCGGTTTTAGAACACCACAGCAATTTCGCTTTTACCTTTGGTCCCATTTTCTGCACGATTTCTTGATCGTAATTCAAAATCGTAAATTGCCCCGGAATTTGCGTTTCGAAAATGATTTCCTTGGAGTGAATATAATCCTCGTATGAGGCGTAGCGGTTTAAGTGGTCAGGATAAATATTGGTGAGAACCGAAATATCAACACCTTTTTGCATTTCGTTAAATGCGCCCGGCAAACTTTCAAGAAGCCAAGATGAAAGCTCTACAACCATTAATGTCGGTTCTCCACGAAGCAAAATTTCATCTAAAAATTCAAGTGGCGACACTTTAATATTTCCAGCTATTACCGCTTTATCATCAACCTTTTGTAAAATTTCGCCAATCAATTTTGTGGTTGTTGTTTTACCTTTTGTTCCTGTTACTGCAATGGCTGGGTACGGATTGTATCGGAAAAACAAACTCACATCGGATTCAATTGGCACACCTTTTTCTTTCGCCGCCTTGATGAAATCCGATTCACTTGGCACTCCAGGATTTTGCACTACGCAATCTACTTCGGTAAAATCTTCTTTTCGATGTTCGCCGAGCACGAAAAGTGGCGCATAAATGGTGCGGTCTGGATACATTTCACGATATTTTTCATACCATTCCATAACCAAATTCATGGATTCCTGCAAATCCTCTTCGCTTTTCAAATCGGTAATAATGGTTTGCGCGCCATGGCGAATTAGCCACTTCGCTGCACCAAGCCCGCTTCCCTGTTTATAACGCCCGAGCCCCATGACGGTTACCACGGCGTCTTGAAAATTCTTCATTTTGCTCAAATCCATAATTTTGTCTTTTGAATCAGTATAGCAAATTCTTACGCAATGCGCAGGTTTTTTGCTTGTTTATTATAAAGTAACTTTACGAGCTCGATGAGTAATACGTGTACAAAGGCGAATACAAGAATAATACCCCATTCTTCTAAACTAAGCGGGCTCATTTCTAAGGCGTCGCGGAAATACGGCACAAAAAGCGGTAAAACAAGAATCACAAAACCAATGAGGACGCCGACCACCAAATAGCGATTTTCAAAGGGATTCGAGGTAAAAATGCTTGTACGAAGTTTGCGAATGGCAAAAATGTAGAAAAGCGTATGGATACCCAGAGCGATATAAAGGAATGAACGGATTTCTGGAAGTGGCAAACCTTGATTCAATAACACCATATACATACCGAATAAAATAGCGTCGGCGAGTAATCCAATAGCAAAAATCAGTACTTTCATTTCTTGATTCAAAATGGGTTCAGATTTTGCACGAGGCGGTTTTTGCATAATATCGGCCTCGCTTTTTTCAAATGCAAGGGCAATATACGGAAATCCATCTACAACCAAATTGATGAGTAAAATTTGTGCTGGTAAAAGTGGCATCGGTAATCCTGCGATAAGCGCGCCGAGTACCAAAACCGCAGCCGTAAAACTATCTGCCATTAAATACACAATAATCTTGCGGATATTATCAAACATGGTTCGCCCTTCTTTTACGGCGTCAATGATTGTTTTAAAATTATTGTCGAGCAAAACCATATCGGCACTTTCTTTTGCAACCGAAGTACCGTCGCCAAGCGCAATGCCAATGTCGGCTGCTTTTATAGCTGGCGCATCGTTTACGCCGTCGCCCGTCATCGCAACGGTTGCTCCATGCGCTTGCCATGCCTGAATAATCCGCATTTTGTGAATCGGCGCAACGCGAGCAAATACGTAAATGCTCGGCACGCGATTTTCTAATTCTTCATCGCTCCATTCGTCCATTTCCGCACCCGTTACAACACCACCTTTTTCTACGTCAAACCCTGCTTCAAGAGCAATATGCCTTGCGGTTTCAGGGTGATCGCCCGTAATCATAACGGTGTGAATTCCAGCCTTTTGCGTTGATTTAATCAATTCTCGTGCTTCTTCACGCAAAGGATCTTTTAATCCAACGAATCCTAAAATCGTTAAATCCTGCACCAATGATTCTTCTAATTCCTCATGGTCTTGCGCATTTTGCGTTGAAGCAATGGCTAAAACACGCAATCCTCGCAGCGTCATTTCTTCGTAGGTTTTGTGCAATTCGATGCGTTTTGCATCAGTTATATCAGCGCGATCAAGCAAAATATCGGGCGCACCAACCACGTAAATAACCGTTCCACTTTTCCCTTTAAACGAACGAGCAGAGAACTTCAATACATGCGAAAATGGCAAATCAGCCACTTGTTGCAAGGCTGCAAATGCCGTGGGTTTTTTGAAAGAAAGCGCATATTTGCGTAAAGCGATTTCGGTCGGCGAACCATGCACGGTTTCTTTGCCCGTTTTATGGTCGATTTCTACCGTTGCCGAGTTTGTGGCAAGTAATGCCAAACGCAATTCCTCTTCTTCTTTGCCCATTCCGTCGAGAGGGTAAGCTGTTCCATCTTTACGCAATTCCACCACCGCCATTTGCCCCGTGGTTAATGTACCGGTTTTATCTAAACAAATAACTGAAATGCTTCCAAGGGTTTCTGCAGCAATCAATTTTCGCACCAAGGCTTTTTTCTTTAGCATTCGTTGCATGCCAAGCGCCAAAATCATGGTTACCGCAACAACCAATCCTTCTGGCACTACCGCTACCGCAATCGCCACCGATGTATAAAAAATCTCGGTAATCTTCAATCCCTGCCACAATCCCACAGCTACAATAAATACGGAAAGCAAAATAACAAATAAGCCGATGGTTCGAGCCAAACGCGCGAGCTGAATTTGAAGTGGCGTTTGATCTTCTTCAAGCGTTGAAATGAGTTCGTTGATGCGGCCAAATTCGGTTGATTTCCCTGTTGCCGTTACAATCACTTCCGCTGTTCCTGCAACTACCACCGTGCCCGCAAAGACCATGCAAAGCCTGTCACCTGGTGTTTCTGCATTTGGCGTTTGCGCGAGATCCTTTTTTACCGGCGCCGATTCGCCTGTTAGCGCGGCTTCATTCACTTCAAACGATTGCAATTCTAAAATACGCCCATCAGCCGTGATTTTATCGCCACTCGATAGAAGCAAAACATCTCCCGGCACCACATCTTGTGCAAAAATAACCAAAATTTTTCCATCTCGTTTTACGCGCACTTCTTCTGGTAAATACGATTGCAAAGCAAGCAATGAACGGTCAGCTCGTAATTCTTCCACGAAACCAAGAACCGTATTAATCACAATCGCCCCCGCAATAATCGCCAAATCAACCCATTCACGTAAAAATAAACTCACCAGAACGGCTAAAACGAGAATAAAAATCAGTGGATTGGTGAATTGCGAAAATAAAATCACGATCCATGATTTTGCTTTTGCTGTTGGTAATTCGTTTTTACCGTATTCTTGTAATCGGTGCTGCGCCTCTTCTTTTGTGAGTCCGAGACGCTTGCTCTGTAAAAGGCGTATCGATTCTGTGGGCGTTAATGCGTGAAATGCCGTTTTCGTATAGTCCTCCATATTGATGCAGTATAGCAAGATTGTGACCGAGACGAAACATTGACTTTTTCGCTGATTCTGGCATAATGCATGCGCTTTCAACTTGGAGGAAGCGTGCAGATTCTGAATCGGAAGTTCATCAACTTCATCATTCACCACAGGTACGGGCGCATTTGCTGGTTTACGTTCCTCGGCACCTGCACCGGAACCGTGTTTTCACTCGGGTTTTGGTGGGCCGTTGGCGAGATTAAGCTCGTCAAAACCGCTCAAGCAGAGTCAGCGAACGAACCGACCACGTTCATTCTGAGCAATGCAGACGGCACCACGTCCGTTTGCGAACGTACGGGTGAAATCGACTTCACCTGCCACAAAAGCTGAGCTCCTCTCGTCTGTGTCCCATCACTCGCGCCTTCGCGGCCGAGTGGTGGGACTTTTGTTTTTGGGCAGGCGGGCGGGTGGCAACGAGCACAGATTTCGCCCCCTCCGGCTCCCCCATGTCTCTGGGAGAGGCGATTTTTCGCGCCTCGGGCACGGACGCGTGGGCCCGGCAAGCAAAT
>CAYZYJ010000019.1:0-14394 GCA_964482565.1 uncultured Gammaproteobacteria bacterium | reverse complement strand
GGGCATTATGATTCCACAAGACCGCATTCGCAACTTTTGTATTATTGCTCATATCGACCATGGAAAATCCACCCTTGCGGACCGACTTTTGGAAATGACGGGCGTGGTTGAAAAACGCAATATGCAGGATCAATTACTTGATTCTATGGATATTGAACGCGAACGTGGCATCACCATCAAATTGGCGCCAGTACGCATGACGCATACAAAAGAAGGCGTTGAGTATACGCTGAACCTTATCGATACGCCGGGCCATGTGGATTTTACCTATGAAGTTTCGCGTTCGCTTGCGGCCGTAGAAGGCGCGATTTTACTGGTTGACGCAACGCAGGGTGTTCAGGCTCAAACGATCGGAAACTTGTATTTAGCGCTCGATCAGGATTTGGAAATCATTCCGGTTCTGAATAAAATCGATTTGCCAGCTGCCGACGTTCCACGACGCATGCAAGAATTGATGAATTTAATTGGCTGCAAACCAGAAGATATTTTAACGGTTTCAGGAAAGACGGGCGAAGGCGTTGCAACCTTGCTTGATGCGGTTGTGAGTCGTATACCACACCCAAAGGGCAATAATAATGCATCGCCTCGTGCGCTTGTTTTCGATTCGTATTACGACGATTACAAAGGTGTCGTTGCGTATGTTCGTGTTTTTGACGGCGCATTTAAAAAACGCGATCGTTTGCGCATGAAAGCAACGCGGGCAGAAGAAGATATTTTAGACACAGGAAAATTATCGCCAAAGTTTACAAGTATTGATGAATTGGAATCAGGGCAAATTGGCGCCGTGGTAACGGGGTTTAAAGATATTGCCTCTTGCCGAGTTGGAGACACCATGACATCAGCAAAAGCGCTCGAAACCGAAGCGCTTGCTGGGTATAAAGAAGTGCGTCCAATGGTTTATGCGGGGCTTTTTCCGCAAGAAGGCGATCAATTCGAATCCATGCGTGAAGCCATGGAACGTTTGAAGTTGAACGATTCCGCTCTTTCTTATGAACCAGAGCAGTCGCCGGCACTTGGATTTGGATTCCGTTGTGGATTGCTTGGCATGTTGCATTTGGAAATCCTGAAAGAACGATTAGAGCGTGAATTTGGCATTGGACTTATTGTAACCGTCCCGTCGGTTGCTTATCATGTGTATAAGGCGAATGCGGTTGAGCCGATGGTTATAAAAAGCCCGCTTGATTTACCAGACCCAGCTCACATCGAAAAAATCGAAGAACCATGGGCAAAGGTTGATATTATTACGCCAGCCGATTTTATTGGAAATGTGATGGCTTTTGTGCAAGATCGTAAAGGAGTTTACCTCACCACAGAATTTCTTTCTGAAGGGCGAGCGATTTTGAAATATGAAATTCCGCTTTCGCAAATCATTGTCGATTTTTACGATCGTTTGAAATCAGCGACGAGCGGTTATGCTTCAATGAATTATGAAGTGTTCACCTATCGACCGGCCGATATTGTGCGATTAGATGTGCTTGTTGCCGAAGAAGCGGTTGAAGCGTTTTCGACGTTTTCTTATCGCGACGACACAAATCGCGTTGGCAAATCTATCATTCATAAATTAAAAGATTCCATTCCGCGTCAGCAATTCGTTATTAAATTGCAGGCTGCCGTTGGTGGGAAAATCGTTGCAAGCGATCGAATTAGCGCGATGCGAAAAGATGTAACGGCTGGATTATATGGCGGCGACGTAACACGAAAAAAGAAAGTGCTTGAAAAGCAAAAGAAAGGAAAGAAACGATTGATGGCCATGGGTAAAGGGCGCGTGCATATTCCAAGCGAGGCGTATTTGGAAGTGTTAAAACGGTAAACTATCTCACTATGAAAAAAGTTTGGGTTCGACGAATTTGGGGCGTGATTTCTTTGCTCGTTGTCGTGAGTATGTTGTTTATGTATTCATTGCCAATGTTTTAAACCATGAAATACGACTGGTTGGTAAAACACGATAAGCCGAGCGATATTTTGGGAGCCATTTTACAGAATCGCCAAATCTCTCCGCTTGAATTAGAAGCTTTTTTAAGTCCGAACTTTGATTTACATACATTTGATCCGGAATTATTCGATGATATGCAAGCGGCCGTTGCTCGCATTTTTACCGCGCTATCAACTGGTGAATCAATAGTGATTCATGGCGATTATGATGCCGATGGCGTAAGTGGTTCAGCACTTTTGTATTCCGCTCTGCGCGATATTACAAGGGCGTTAAAGCTAGAATTAAACGTGGCGGTGTTTTTACCAGACCGTGAAAAGGACGGTTATGGCGTGGCGATGCATACCATTGAGCGATTAGGTGCCGAAAAAGTGAAATTATTGATTACGGTTGATTGTGGTATTGCGAATGCGAAAGAGTTTAAAAAGGCACATGAGTGTGGTATCGATGTGATTATTTGCGATCACCATCAACTCGGCGAAGAATTACCGCAACACGCCCTCATTATTCATCCGCTTTCTCCACAGGGCGCGCGATACCCGAATAAACATCTTTGCGGAACGGGTGTTGCATTTAAACTTGCAACGGCGTTAATTCGTGAAGCGCGAAAACGTGGCGCTGATTTGCCAGATGGGTATGAAAAGTGGTTTTTAGATTTGGTCGCTATTGCAACGGTAACTGACGTAATGCCGATTTTAGGTGAAAATCGTGTACTTGAAACGTATGGATTGAAAGTGCTCAAAAAAACTCGTCGAAAAGGCATTCAACGCATTTTACAATTCGCGAATACGCAAATGGAACAATTATCCACCGAAACGATTGGATTTCAAATTGGCCCAAGGTTAAATGCTGCCGGAAGAATTGCTTCAGCAAAATTCGCCTTTGACGCCTTGGTTTCAGAAGATGATAAGGAAGCACAAGGGCATGCTGAAGTTTTGGAGCGATTGAATAGGGAAAGGCGTTCGATTTCGGATTTGGCGTATAAAGAAGCGAAAGGAATGGTGGCAAAAATTGATCAAAACGTTGTGCATGTGGTTGCAAGTGAATCGTGGAATCCAGGAATTATCGGGCTTGTGGCAGGAAAGTTGGTCACCGATTTTGGCTTGCCGGCATTTGCCTTTGCACGCGTTGGAAATCATTATGTTGGTTCTGGCCGAAGTGCGGGCGGATTACATTTGGTAGAAGCGATGCGTAGTTGTGGTGATATTTTTGTAAAATTTGGCGGCCACCCAGAAGCATGTGGATTAACGCTTGCAAGCGAAAAAGAATTAGGATTATTTAAAGAACGAGTAGAAATATTTGCAAAGAATCACTTCGGCGAAAGGAAACCGACGCCTACGCTTGCAATCGACGCGCGTATCGACCTTGCGCAAGTCGATTGGACCCTTTGGTATGAATTAGAGCGTTTGCAACCATTCGGCGCGGGAAATACCATGCCGATTTTTACGGCTATTGGAAAAGTGGAAATGGCAGAAAAGATTGGAAACGATGGTAAGCATTTGCGTTTACGCATTTCACAAAATAAAAAAGAAGTGCAAATGGTTGGCTTTTCGCTTGGGAATATTGCCGACACACTTTTGTATGGAGATACCATCGAAGTTGCGTTTACAATTGATGTGAATGAATGGAAAGGGAAGCGAGAGCTACAAGGAAAAGTGGTTGATGTAAGAAAAATAGATAAATAGGTTTTAGGTTATAGGGTGTCAGAAAATCGTCCCTCCCCCTGATTTCAGGGGGAGCTGGAGGGGGTCTTTTGCGAATATTCGTGTCCACTATCATTTTGCAAATGCAAGTCATATGCAAATGCAATTGACTTGCATTTGCAATTCAATTGCATCTTCTCTTCGCTTCCTACTTTTATACTTTGAACAATTCAACATCTTCAGCTATTCCTTAACTACAACCTACTTACTACAACCTATAAACTCTTGTATAATCACCCATATGAAAAAAGGCAGAATGTTTGCAGATGGAGGTGCGCGCGGAAATCCAGGTCCAGCCGGAAGTGGTGTGGTCATTTTTGAAATGCATGGTGATGAACTTGGCGAAATGGTTGCTGATTTTGGAGAGTTTATTGGATTTGCAACGAATAATCAGGCGGAATACCACGCAATTGTGATTGGTTTGCGAAAAGCAAAAGAACTCGGCTTTGACGCGCTCGATGTGCGACTTGATTCCGAGCTCGCCGTAAAACAATTAAATGGCATTTACCGAGTCAAAAACCCGGAACTCGCAAAAAAGGTTTTGCAAATCCACGAATTACGCCCCGCTTTTCGTTCGCTCACATTTACGCATGTTCGGCGCGAGCAAAATACGCTTGCTGATCGGGCGGTAAATCGTGTTATCGATGCGGCGGTAAATGTGTGATACAATAGAGAAAATTTATCTCAATTTTTATGGCGCTTTTTGGAAAGAAAAAGCCTGAGTCACCGGGTTTAATTGGAGTAGACATCGGGGCAGGAGGAATAAAAATGGTGGAAGTGATTCCTGAAGAAAAACGGGCACGTTTGCATAGTTATGCCTATTCGGAACGAAAGGAAGGGTTGCAAAATCAAACTCCTTTACTTGACGACCCTAAAATGGCGGGCGCAATTATGAAAAAAATGCTTGCAGACGCAGGTATACAAGCGAAGCGCGCAAATGCTTCTTTGCCAAGTCACGAGGTATTCCACGCAATCATCACCATTCCGCAACCGAAGTCGGTAAAGGATGACGTGCAAGCAATGATTGAATCGCAAGTCAAAAAGCTTTTGCCAATGCCGATTGAAAAAATGGTGCTCGATACAACCATTATCGATAAACATCTTTTGCCAAAACAAGAAGCACCTCAAAAGAATGAACCAAAGGAGGAAAAACCAAAAGAAGAGCCACAAATTGCTGGTAAACATATTCGCGTTTTGGTTTCTGGCGCTTCTAAGGATTTAGTACAGAAATTTGTGGCTGTTTTTAAAGAGGCGCAACTCGAACTTATCTCGCTTGAAACCGAAGGATTTGCGCTCATTCGTTCGCTCATCGGCCGCGATAAGGCGCGTATGATGATTGTTGATATTGGTTATATGCGTACAAATATCACCATTGTGCAGGGCGGTATTCCGTTTTTGCACCGCAGCATTAAAGCGGGTGGGTCACTTGTAACAAAAATGATTGCCGAAAAAATGAGCCTTTCCGAAACCGAGGCAGAACAAATGAAGCAAGACTTGGTTTTTTCAGGAAATGCGGATGTGCCGCAAGTTTTGCGCGATGCCTTAACGCCGATTTTGCACGAAATCCGCTATTCACTCGAACTTTATAAACAACAACAAACCGAAGGTGCCGGCATGGTAGAGAAGATTATTTTAACCGGCGGTTCGGCACATTTACCGGGAATCGATGCGCATTTAAGCAAAGAGCTCGATATTAACGTGTATTTGGGCGATCCTTGGGCGCGTATTGTGAAACCGGAATCCATGAAACCAATGCTCGATGAAATTGGCCCACGATTTGCGGTTGCGGTTGGACTTGCCATGAAAGAGCTTGGGCAATAAGCTGTATGCCTATGAAGAAATCTTCCATTTTAATATCTGCTTGTGACTCTTCGTTTTCTCGTATTATTGGAAAACGCTTTGGCGCACGCGGTTGGAAGGTTGCCTTGGCTGATACGTTAATTGATACCGAAAGAAAAGCGGCAAAGCAACAGCCTGATATTTTACTTTTGCACAGCAATTGTTTAGTAAATCCTGCCAAAGAGATTAAACGGTTGCGTGCCATGCCAACGTTACAAAAAACAAAACTCGTTATTCTTACTCCGCATGGGAATGCAGAAGAAATGCACTCGGCAATGAACGCTGGGGCGGATGGCTACCTTGTGCGCGGGCAATTTTCTGCACAGGATTTGGTGGAACAAATGCACGCTCTCCTTAACTCATGATATACTCGTAATTATATGAATATACATGGCATGACCAAAATTGAAATCTTAATTGTCGCGCTCATTATTGGTTTACTCGGCGTTTCTGCCGTTTTGGCAATTTCAAATGCCCGTTCGCAAGCCCGCGATGCCGTGCGACTTTCTGACATTCGCCAAATTCAAACTGGGTTAGAATTGGCCTTTAACGATTTCAGCTCTTACCCTGAAAGTTTAACGCCAAGCGCTCTTGGAACGCCAAGTGCAAATTGTTTGCGTCAAGATGGATTTGCCGCCAGCTGCAATCGCACAACCGATACAATTTATGTGGAAGTGATTGCACCACCGCCAACGGCTGGTTTGAATGGATTGGTAAGCTGCGGAGGCGAAAATAACGTATATTGTTTTACTGGATTTCAAGGCGCTTATCGCATTCAATTCGAACTCGAAAAAGCACAACCGTTATTGAATTTAGTGAAAGGTGTGAATTGTGCAACCGAAAGCGGATTTGAAGCAGGTACTTGCCGCGCCATTGCAAATGCTCCTGTAGTCGTAGAATAATATGGATTATCTTTTCATTTTTCTTGCAGGAATCCTTGGAATCATCTTTGGTAGTTTTGTAAATGTCGTTGTTTTTCGTACTAAAGAAAAGGTGAATTTATGGGGCCGTTCGAAATGCATGGCTTGTCAGGAACCGATTCATGCCAAGGATTTAATTCCTGTGGTGAGCTTTTTTATGCTCAAACAGCGGTGCCGGCATTGCAAGGCGGTGATTGAATGGCAATACCCGGCGGTCGAATTGGCGCTTGGAATATTATTTGCGCTTTTTTACGCCCGTGCCTTTTTAGGATTTGGCGTTCCTGATTTCGTAACTGCCAATGAATGGTTGGCGCTTTTTGTGCGCGACGCGGTAATGGCGGTATTTTTACTGATTATTTTCGTTTACGATTTGCGGTATTCCTATATTCTCGACAAATATTCGATTCCAGCCATGGTTTTGGCACTTGTATTCAACCTTGCTTTAGGTGCTGAACCATTGAATATTTTACTTGGTGGATTCTTGATTGGTGGATTTTTCGCATTTCAATTCTTGGTTTCAAATGGAAAATGGATTGGTGGGGGAGATATTCGCATGGGAATGTTGATGGGTTTTTTGCTCGGACTTGAACTCGGCGTCGTTGCCTTATTTATCGCGTATATTTTTGGTGCAATTATTGGTATCTTCTTAATCGCCTTTAAAAAGCGTGCGGTAAATAGTCAGGTTCCGTTTGGGACGTTTTTGGCCCTTGGAACCGTGATTGCCATGATTTGGGGAAATTCGATTCTTGAATGGTATTTGGGATTGCTTGGTTGATTATGAAATCGCAAAAAACGGTTGAACGGGAAGTAAAAGAGGTGATTCACGTTTTGCAAAAACAATTTACAGGAAAAGGAGCAATGGATTTAGCAACGCCATACCGCACTCTGGTTGGCGTTTTGCTTTCTGCAAGAACACGCGATGAACAAGTCCTAAAGTTACTACCAGCGTTTTTTAGCGCATTTCCGAATACGGCGATTTTGTCGAATGCAACCGTTTTAGAAATTGAATCCCGCATCAATACCATTGGCATGTATAAACAAAAAGCGAAAAACCTCAAAGCCATGGCGTTGCGAGTTGAAAAGGTTTTTAGTGGAAAGATTCCGCAAACGATGGATGAATTAGTGAGTTTAGCAGGTGTCGGCCGAAAAACTGCGAGTGTTTTATTGCCACTTCTTTTTGATACGTCGGCAATTGCGGTTGATACACATGTGCACCGAGTTGCAAATCGTTTAGGTTGGGTAAAAACGAAAACCGCCCCACAAACCGAGAAAGAACTATTGCGCATATTGCCAGGTGATTTACTTCGTGAAATGAATTTGGTTTTTGTAAAATTTGGCCGTTATATTTGTTTGGCACCAACGCCACGTTGTTACCTTTGTCCATTTCAGGAAATCTGCGAATTTAAGCGGAAAAATCTACAAGAACCGGCAAATCTTCAAGAAATTCAGGCAAACATTATTCATCGCGAAGAAATCCTCCAGCAATTACGAAATGCCGTTTTAAAGACGATATAGAAAATCTCTAGTATACTGCTTTTTATGACCAATTGGGACAAAACCATTTCTCAAGAAATACAGAAAACCTTTCAATCAACCTTTGGTTTTTGGTCTTTTCTTTCGCGATTCGGCCTTTGGGGTTTTGTGTTTTTCTTTGTTGGACTTTGGGCTTCGTTTGGATTCCCGCAAGAAATTCTTGGGCGCATTTTGATTGCGATTGCGGTACCGATGGCGATTGGATTTGTTTTGCGTGCCGTGGTTCATCGTTTGCGACCGACAGATTTTAAAACGTCGTATAAAGCCATGCTTGCGTATTCATTCCCATCGCTCCATGCAGTTGGCGCATTTGCTGCGGCAACATCTCTGAGCTTTTTACTTCTTATTACGTATAACCAAATCATTTCTTGGTTTGGTGTTATTGTACTTATGATTCTTGCAAAACTCATTTCACTTTCACGCATCGTGGTCGGCGTCCATTACTATTCCGATGTATTGGTTGGTGGAATGCTTGGCGTAACTGTTGGATTAATAATGATGCTTCTATGATAAAAAAAATACTTTCTTGCCTCACGTGTTTATTCTTCGTGCTCGTATTGATCGGCGGCTTTATTGCGTGGCAATCGTATCAATTCTGGCTGCGATCGCCGGCCGTACAACCATCGGATTGTTCAGTTGAAAATTGCATTCCTTTTACGGTAGAAAGTGGGGAATCAATTCGAACGGTTTCAGAGCGATTAAAAACGGAAGAAATTATTCGTAACCGTTTTTGGTTCTTAGTTTTTGTGAAATTAGATGGTACGGCGCGTGGCGTGCAAGCGGGGGAATTCTTGATTCCAAAAGGCATGAACTATTCCCGACTTATGGATATTCTTTCAAACGCAAAGAGCGAAGAAATATCTGTCACTATTCCGGAAGGGTATACGGTTGCTCAAATGGGTGATGTGTTAGCAGAATCGTTTTCGTTTTCGAAAGAGGAATGGCATGCGCTCACACAAAACAAAGAAGGCCATTTATTCCCGAGTACATATCGATTCTTGCCAAATGCATCAGCGGAACTTGTGGTTGCGCGTTTAGAGTCAGAAATGAATCGTCGTATTGCATTATTAGAACCAGATTACTCCAAACTTGAACATGTACAAAACGAACAAGAATTACTCATTGTTGCTTCGATTATTGAGCGCGAAGTTCGTAAACCCGAAGAAATGAGCGCGGTAGCTGACATCATCTATAAGCGTTTAGCGCTTGGCATGCCTTTGCAAATGGATTCCACCGTGAATTACATTACGGGCAATAAAACGCCAAGTATCACCTTTAAAGATAGAGAAATTGATTCGCCATATAATACGTACAAATATGCAGGTTTGCCGCCTGGGCCAATCACAAATCCTGGGGAAAATGCGATTCGAGCAGCGCTGAATCCAAAGAAAAATGACTATTATTATTTCTTAACGTCGCCAGACGGCACGGTTTATTATGGAAAAACGTTTGAAGAACATATTGCGAATCGCGTTTACTTGCGTTAGTTTTGCAATTTTTGCGCTACCGGGCGTGAGCTTTGCACAAGTTCCTGATTGGCGAATCACCGATTTCGACGCTGAAATAACAATTCTAGAAAACGGCGATTTGGCGATTGAGGAAAAAATCAGCGTTATCTTCAATGAAGAGCGACGTGGAATTTATCGCACCATTCCCGTTATTTACCGCGATCGATTCAATAACCGTGTAAAAACCGATTTAACCATTGGCGAAATTTTACAAAATGGCGAAATTGCTGAAACGCATATTTCACGCCTCGGACGCGAGCAAAAAATCCGAATTGGGAATGAAAAAACGTATTTAACGGGCAAATATGAATATACGATTTCGTATGTTGTGAAAGACGCCATTCTGTTTTTGAATGACATTGATGAATTATATTGGAATGTTACAGGTAGTGATTGGGAAGTGCCAATCGAAAATGCGAGTGTGACCGTGCAAATGCCAAATGGAGCGGAAGTCTTGCGCACAAGTTGTTATGTTGGGGCATTTGGTTCAACGGCTACCGATTGCGGTATAGCAACGACAGCAACTTCTGCTGCTTTTGTTGCTGAGGATTATTTAACGGTGGCAATTGGTTTTACAAAAGGCGTGCTTGTGCCACCAACGGTAGCAGAAAAAGTAATGCGTTTTTTGCGTACGAATAGCGTGGTGTTTTTACCGGTAGGTCTTTTACTCGTCGTCCTCCGCTACTGGTATAAACATGGTAAGGATGAACGTTTGCCAACCATTGTGGCAGAATTCACTCCGCCGAAAAACTGGAAAGCAGTGCATGCATCTTATTTGCTGAAAGATCGTTTGAGTAAACACTACTTGGCGGCGATGATTGTGCAACTGGCAACAGAAGGGTATTTAGCGATTGATGTTCAAGGTGAATCTGCGAAAAAGTTAAAGAAAACCTTTCTCGTAAAAACAGAAAAGCCACTCGACGATTTAGAATCCGCTCATAAACTATTGTATAACTATTTCTTTTCTGGCCGTGGTTCGGTTTCTCTGCATGAGCTAAAAAACGATACGTCGCGGTCGGGCGAAATTGAAAAAATCAAAACCGAAGTTCGTAATTTTATCAAACAAAACGATATTTTTGCGCCGCATTCTTTGCGTGCACAAGGTATTGTTATTGTGTTAGGTGTTTTGCTTGGTATTTTATCAATTATTCTTTTCGCGAATTTTTCAACGGCAGGATTACTTTCTGGAATCATTTGTGCGGCATTTATTGTGATTATTGGCTTTTACATGCCAAAGAAAACAGAAAATGGCCGTGAACTGACGCGCCACGCAAAAGGATTCAAATTATTCATGCATACAGCAGAGCGATTCCGGTCAAAATGGCAAGAAGAGCAGGGGATTTTTGAAAAATATTTGCCATACGCCATCGCTTTTGGCGACACGAAACAATGGTCGAAGATTTTTGCGAATCTGCCAAATACAGAAAATCCATCTTGGTACCATTCAAGCAATAACGTCTTTGTACCAAGCGCCTTTGCCGATAGTATGAATTCCTTTTCGCGAACCGTTGCAACAAGTATTGCACAACCACAAAGTTCCGGTTCTGGCGGAGGTGGTTCAAGCGGCGGAGGATTCGGTGGCGGAGGTGGCGGGTCGTGGTAAACTGGGGTCAGGTCTTGCGATGTGCGCGCATTAGTTTACAATTTGTAAAACGCTTATGTCTCGACCATTACGCATTCAATTTTCTGGAGCGACGTATCATATTACTGTCCGCGGTCATCGGAAAAAGGACATTTTCTTGTCTGATTACGACCGTGAAGATTTTTTAGCTATCCTCGCCAAAACCATCGAGACGCATAATTGGCTCTGTTATGCCTATTGTTTGATGGGCAATCATTACCATTTGCTTATTGAAACCCCCGAGGCAAATCTTTCGCTAGGCATGCGAGATTTGAATGGAGGTTATACACAGTCATTCAATAAGAAATATGGATTGACCGGCACGGCATTTCAAGGTCGATTCAAGTCATTTCTCATTGAGAAAGAGCCGTATTTATTGAATGTGGCACGATATATTGACTTAAATCCGGTGCGAGCAAAGATGGTGCGGGAGCCAGAGGATTGGGCATGGAGTAGTTATCGAGCAAGTATTGGTTTGGTACCGACGCCGGTTTGGTTGAGCACTGGGTTTATACTCGGCCATTTCCCATTAAATCCGCACAAATCGTATGCAGAATTTGTGCATAACGGTCGCGATCTAGACTCGCCGTTTTCTGAAATTAGGGAAGGGTCGGTTCTTGGTTCGCAGCAATTTCTTGATGCAATTTATGAGGAATCGCCGAAGGATGTGGATAGAGCTGCGATTTCAAAACCGAACAGACTCATAGGCCGCCCAACACTCGAAGTAATTTTTCACAGTCTTGGTTCCAAGCAAGAAAGAAACTTAGCTATCAGAATTGCTAAGTTTAATTGCGGGTATAGTTATGAAGAGATTAGTAAGCATTTACATTTGAGTTTAGGGCATGTGAGTCGGCTTGCAAGAAAAAGACAAGAAACAAGACCTGACCCCAATTTGCAACGTGGTATAATGGAGGTGATATGAATGAACAATTTGATAAAATAGGAGTGGCGTTTTTTTCCATGCTTTTGATTGCGTCGGTGGCGATTTTTGCTATTTACACAAGGTTCGGCGATCAAGATTTGCTTGTCATGCTCGCCATGGTCGCATTTGCTGTTTCATGGTTTTTCTTCGGAACGTTTATCAGCAAATCAGGAACTAAAACGAAGAACAATGAGTTATTCGCCGTTTTACTTGAACAATTGCACGAACATATTATTACGATTCGCCCGGATGGCACCATTGTCAGCCTCGATTCGCACGACGACGCCGATTTTGATGCGCCAATTGTCGGTTCGCTCGTTTACGATGCATTCAAATTAACCGATCCAAGGCAATTAAAAGACACGATTCGTGCCGCGGTAAAAACAGGGGAAAAACAAACCGTTATTACCAAAGCGGTTCATGGAGGTAAACAGGCGGGTTGGTACGAGTATCGTATTTCACCTGTTTGGAATGGTAATAAGGTTGAATTGTTGATTTTAGCGATTCATAACGTTACTGACCGCGAGAAAGAAATCAAAATCTACGAAATCCTTTCCTCGATTGGTTCCACTTGCTTTCTACGTCCGACATCGAAAATGGTTTAAAAAAAGCAACGCATATTCTTTCACATGTTATTCGTGGCGGATCGGTATTCGTTTATCAAATTGACGGCGAACATGCAGCAAAAAACATTGCGCTTGAGCATGATGGTAAAGAAATTCGTGCGAGGAAAAAAGTGCTCGGTGATTTATACGATTTTTCTTTGAATGATTTTCCATCCGTACGCGACCGTTTACGTTTGCGAAAAAGTTTTTTGATTGATGCACACGAACACGCTGTGGAAGATCGGTATGTGGTGAAGTTGATGCAGGAAAAGCATATTGATTCCTTGATTATTATTCCAATCGTGGTGCGTGATTCAGTGATTGGTTTTTTTGGACTAGCCGGCGAAGAAGAATCGACTTGTTGGCGGTCGAGTGATATTCCACGCTTTAATTTAATCGCTGACATTCTTTCTGTATTCATTGAGCGTCAGCTTGCGGTAACCGAACTTTCTGAATCGAATCGTCAAAAGTCTGATTTTATTTCGATTGTTTCGCATCAACTTCAGGGCCCAATCGCAAGCGTAAAATGGAATGTAGAATTGTTAAAAGAGGGGGATGCTGGAAAACCTACGAAAAAAATGGTTGATGTATTTTCTGATATCGAAGAAGCTGGCGAGCAAATGAAAGATTTGGTTCTCGATTTATTGCATGTTTCACGTATCGAGCAAGGGCGAGTGATTGCCTCGAGTCATGCAACCGATATTATCGGCCTCATTCCTGCAGCGATTAATGAAATCGACGCAATTGCTCATCAAAAACAAATCAAAATCACTCTTGAAGCGCCAAAGGAAGCCATTGTGCACGGTGATCAAAATATGCTGAAACAGGTTTTGCAGAACTTGTTGAACAATGCCGTAAAGTATTCGCATGAAAAAAGTGAGGTCCTATTACGCGTCACGAAAAAACGTCATCATGTGCAAATCGAGGTGATTGATGAAGGAATCGGTATTCCGAAAGATGAAATACGACAATTATTCGCAAAGTTTTACCGAGCGTCGAATGCACGCGAAGCCGCGGTGGAAGGTTCTGGATTGGGGCTTTATGTGGTAAAATCGTTCATAGACATTATGCATGGCACGGTGGAGGTGACTTCAAAAGTAAATGAAGGAACAACTGTAACCGTTTATTTACCACTAAACCCTTAAATATGACTCATGTACTTATTGTGGAAGATGATAAATTCCTTTCAAAAATTTACGCCACCAAATTGCAAAAAGAAGGTATAGAAGCAGATTTTGCGCTCGACGGAATGTCAGGGCTTGAAAAAATGAAAAAGAAAACGCCAACCCTTGTTTTACTCGATATTATTATGCCAAAGCTCGATGGATTTGGTGTACTCGAAGCTATGCGAAACGATAAAGACCTCAAAAAAGTGCCGGTGATTATTCTTTCAAACTTAGGTCAAGAAGAAGATATCGAACGAGCAAAAGAATTGGGTGTAACGGATTTTATTGTAAAATCTGATGCGTCTATTCAAGACGTAGTGAGAAAAATCAAAGCTCACCTGTAACATGCAAAACGGAGGAAAAAAACAAACGCATATTGTTGTTCGTTTCTTAACGACCTATGCGTTTTTAGCTGCCTCGTTAATTATTGTTTTTTCTTCGTTTTTTTATATTTTCTTTTTACGTATTACGTTTCAGCAAATTCGTTTCGACGCAAAGGAAACAGCGATTATGGCCGCTGCCGAAATCGATGGCGATATTTTAGAGGAATTTACTGTTCTAGAACATGAACAATTGCCAGAATATCAAGAAATGGTTCAGAAATTATTACGTTACCATGAGTATTCGAGTTCGGTAGAATCTGTATA
>CAYZYJ010000018.1:0-14507 GCA_964482565.1 uncultured Gammaproteobacteria bacterium | reverse complement strand
ATATTGTTGCTAAAAAAGTAGAACTGGTTGAGTTTATGCCTTCATTTTCTGAACGAGTTTACGAGGTGGTACGAAAAATTCCAAAAGGGCAAACGCGCACATACAAACAAGTCGCCGAGCTTGCGGGGAACAAGAATGCCGTGCGAGCCGTCGGAAGCGCCCTTAAAAAGAATTTCGACCCAACTATTCCATGCCACCGCGTTATTAAAAGCGATGGTTCACTTGGCGAATATAACCGTGGGAAAGAGGAGAAGGAACGTTTACTCCGCGAGGAAGGATTCCTCGGCCTTTAAGTAAATGATATGATAACTATTGTATGTTAAATGAAATGACATTATTACAGTCATCGAATTGGGAGGAAGTATTTGCGCATTGGAAGTCGCACGAAGGAGCGGATCCGGTTTGGCAAGAAGTTGCGCGACAAAAAGGGTTTAATACGTGGGAGGAGTGGCGACGAATCACACTTGCGCCATTTGAACCAGAAAAACGGAATTGGACGATTTACACTATCGGCAACATTCATAAAACCACGCCTCAATTTCAGATAGGGCCATTTCAAGCATGGCAAAAACTTTTTGAAGAGAAGAATACCAAGACCTTTGCCGACCTTGTTGAGCTTCAGCCTCAATGGGTGGCGGAGAATAGGGGTATTCAAGAAAGACGCAATAATTTTCCGTTGCAAACGCAGTTCATTGGCGTTTATTTGGAAGAACTTGATCGCATCGTTCTCATCGAAGGACATCATCGTGCATCAGCCATTGCACTTGCTGTCTTGCAAGGCGAACGTATTCACACCAAAGACGTTACTATCGCCCTCACAACCATGAAGGGTGATACTAAACCCCTTCTCGACGACCTATTGCAACGCGCCATCAACCGCACCAGTGCCAAAGCATCGGGCCTGTAGCTTTAGCTTGTATTTGTGGTGGATTATTAGCTAAACAAATACGCCCAAGATGCTATCTTGGGCGTGCGTTACGAAGCTTGACGCGACCTATTCCGACATACTTGCGATGATGTCGGACCACTCGGAAGTGCATTTGGGAATGCGTTGTCCGAGCATACCGTGGATTATTCGCGCAAATCGAGCCGGGTTGTTTGCAAACGAGCAACGATCGTCTGGAAAAACCGACGGTTGATCTGGCCACCACCTTGCGGTTCTATGGCAATCATCGAGGTAAATTGGAAACTCACGTTCCCAAATTTCCTTGCAGGTCACGTCTTCAGGGCGCGTTTGAAAAAACTCTCCGCGTTCCCATTGAAGAAAATGTTCTAGCTCGTGCCGTACGGTTTTCATCAATTTACAACGTACGTGATCGTCGCTCCTTGCAGTAGCCAATAGGTTGGCGTTGATGAGCATTACAGGCTGGACTGGATATGGCGTCTCGTACCCGTACTCTTTTTTGAAGTCAGCGTGAGGAATGAAATCCATGGAACCCAAGGCACTTAATCCTAATGAGTTCGTTGGTCGAACAATGATCTTGCCGTCCTGCCATTTTGAAGCCATGTTTTGCGAAACGGCAGGGTCCGGATGTGTTTTTACGAGTTGCATGAAGAACTCTTTGTCAGTCATTTGCTTGTCTTCTGGCACCTTATTGAACTGAGTGATCGCGATCGCGATGATGACAAGCAAGACGAACAAGGAAGTAGATTTATCCGTGCTCATTGGATTCTCCTGTAGTTTAGATCTGAATGAACTCTCGTTATGAAAGAACGAAAAAATCTACCACAAAAATAGCTCTTTGTCAATCATTTTGATGATTAGGTAGGGGAATAATCGCCTTGTCTTTGTTCAGAAAATAAGGGAAAATGGAGGGGTATGGATGAAGAAAAAAGTGCTAATGCATTTATACTGCGCGCTAAAGCTCAAGCAAGAGAGCTTAAAGGCACAATTGCAAAGGAATGGACCGATATTTCACGTTATCCTCGGGAAGCGAATCCTGTATCTGTATTCATGGCTGGTTCTCCGGGAGCTGGGAAAACAGAATCTGCAAAACGAGTACTTTATCAGCGTGCAAGGAAAAATTCTATTATTCACATAGATCCCGATGAAGTGCGTAAATTATTTACAGGCTATGTGGGTGACAACGCTGCATTGTTTCAGTCTGCAGTTTCAGATGTTGTGAATAGAATGCATGATTACGTTCTTAAGAATGGTCAAAGTTTTATTCTTGACGGCACGATGTCAAACTATGATCAGGCGGTAAAGAATATTGAACATTCGCTCAAACCCGACAGAAATAGAACGGTCTTCGTGCTTTATGTTTATCAAGATCCCATTCAGGCTTGGAATTTTATACAGGCAAGACGCGGTGTAGAGGGAAGAAAGGTTCCAAAAGATGCCTTTATTCAGCAGTACTTTTCGGCACGAGCAACCGTTAATCAACTTATGAATGATTATGCCGGAAGAGTCCAGTTTGAAGTTATTCATAAAGATATAGATGGCAGTGACCAGGCATATTTTAAAGGCATAGCGTCCATTGACGAATGTATTGCAGAAAGCTATTCTAGAGAAAGATTAGAGAAACTTATATGATACAAGTCATAAAAAAATACCTTGGATTAGCGCCGAAAACCGAATATAACTCGGAATTTTCTGATTTTATGCGAAATGCCAAGGCTGCCGAAAGAAAGAAGGTTTTTCTAAAGGCTGCAAGAATGGCCACTGAAGATCAAAAGCGAATGATTAAAAAAGCCTCCGCAATGTAGTGGAGGTTTTTTAGTTTTCACTTGTAAATGCTGGAGAAATAAAAAAAAAGCCTCGCGCGGAAAGGGCGATTTTACCGCAAATGGTTTGACAGCGATTGTGCTACTCGATACCCTCGTAATTGAGGTGAAACATGCAAACATTGCTCTTTGTCGTCTTTTTCTCAACGCAAGCGAGTGCCTACAATCCATACAATCCGTTGGATCCGTACAATCTCTACAACCAACCGATGTTGCCTGTACAGTGTAGTGTAAGTAGCGGGATCTACCCGTGCATGCATAACGGGACTGTGGTGAGACACATTGCAGAAGACCCAACACGTCTCAACTTGGTCCGCAAACAAACGCTAAGTCTTCATGCATACGGGTGCCCCGACGGCAGTATGCCAAGGCAGCAATTTATTGCCAGCAAAAAGATTGGCGGGCCCATGGAACTGCGGTATGGCTGCCCCGAAGTAAAAGCAAAGCCACCGCCACAGCGCGTAGAGCAAACTTACCATCCACCGCCAAAACAGGCGCAAAAGCCTCGCGCTTTAAAGCCTGAGCAGAAGGTGGTAATCAAAGAAGTGCCAAGGGAAGTGACTGCGTTTCGAACCTCCTTCAACCTTGGCTTGATCATGCTTGGTTTTTGGCTCGGCAGGTTTACGGCACGAATCACCCTCGGGAAATAGTCTCACTACAATCGCTCCCCGGAGCGATTTTCCTTTTGTGGGTTTTGCTTGTATTTATGGGGGAAATAGGGGAAAATGGTTGCGGATAACGGCAGAATTAAACTAATGTCAGCTAAATTTATTTATGCGGTAAAAGTTTGACGTGAACAACTAAATACTGTAAGCTGTCTGTATGTACACAAAAATGAAAAACATCGCAACAATTTTCACAGGGCATACCTTTCGTTTTGCGCCGGAAAACGATCCCAACGGGGATCTTTTTTTATTGCAGGCGAAGAATATTGGCAAAGATGATGGTTTTCAGGTTCTGGAAGAATTGATACGAGTTGCTAGCAAGAATTTAAAAGCCCCAAAACGCTTATTGGCTGGCGATATTTTACTCGTTTCGAAAGGTATGGGTGCAGGATCATTTCGTTCCACTGTATTTAACCTAAAGAATAAGAATTTTTTCGTGTCGTCGTCGGTGATCGTGATTCGATTGTTGGATGTCACTATCGATCCTGTATATTTATCTTTATACCTAAATTCTCCCTCGGGCCAAAAATCGTTAATGACTATTGCTTCTGCTGGCGCAACTTTGCGTACAATATCGACTCGGAAATTAGAGGGCATGAATGTATTCATCCCTTCAATACAGGAACAAAGAAGTTTAATTGCACTTCATGAAAATATACAAAAACAGGAAGAGATACATCAGAAACATATCAAACTAAAACGCTCGCTATTCAATACGATTTTACAAAAACAAGAAAATAACATTCTATGAAAAACAAACCATATAAAACATTAAAAGAAACCAATTCAGGTCGAAATATTAAAAGCATCGATTTGCGTAATTTATCAAAAGAGAAAAATAAAGAATTGATTAAAAAAGCGGATGCTGGAACATTGCCAGGATATCACACCGTGAAACGAGATGGGGAGAAGAAGTTTTTACGATCCAATCCTGACCGAAAGAAAAAGAACAATTTAGATCCGAAAATCAATAAGTAATTATGACGACAAAGAAATACACACAGGAAGATTTGAACAAAATCCTTTGGGATGCGGCGGATTCTTCGCGTACACAGGTTGACGCGGGAATTTATAAGGATTATGTGCTCGCAATGCTTTTCTTTAAATATCTTTCCGATCTTTCAAAGAAAAAGCATGATGAATACAAAGAACGATTTGGAAGTGATGAAAAACGCATTGAAGAAAAAATGAAGCTCGATCGTTTTTATTTGCCACCAAAAGCGTCGTTTGATGACATTTACACCATTCACGAAAAAGGTAATTTAGGAGAAGAGTTGAATAAAGCGTTGCATAAGATTGAAGATGCGAACAAGGAAAAATTAGACGGAGTATTTTCTGTTGATTTTAATTCTGAATCAATATTAGGAAAAGATCAGGAGAGAAATAAAATGCTCCGAAATCTAGTTCAAGATTTTGCCAAGATTGATCTGTCTGACGTAAAAGACGACATCATCGGTAATTCCTACATGTACATGATTGAACGCTTCGGAGCCGATGCTGGAAAAAAAGCGGGAGAATTTTTTACGGTGAGGAATGTGGCGCAGCTTGTAGCAAAACTCGCTGAACCAAAGCCGGGAAGCCGAATTTGTGACCCGTGTATGGGGTCAGGTGGTTTGCTATTACTTGCTGGTGAAGAAGTGGAAAAAACAGGGTCAAATAACTACGCCCTTTATGGGCAAGAATCCACAGGTTCAACATTTCAGCTTGCGCGTATGAATATGTTCCTGCACGGGAAAGATTCAGCGCGACTAGAATGGGGTGATACACTAAATAATCCGCTTCTTGTTGAAAATGACAAATTGATGAAATTCGATACGATTGTGGCAAACCCGCCCTTTTCTTTAAAGAAATGGGGCGCAGAAAATGCGGGAAGCGATAAATATAATCGTTTCTGGCGTGGCATTCCACCAAAAGATAAAGGTGATTTTGCGTTTATTACGCATATGGTTGAAACGGCAAAGCCAAAGACTGGGCGTGTGGCGGTGATTGTTCCGCACGGTGTGCTTTTTAGAAGTGGTGCAGAAGGCAGAATTCGTGAACAATTGCTAAAAGAAAATGTTATCGACGCAGTGATTGGGTTGCCGGCCGGGCTTTTCCAAACTACCGGCATTCCTGTTGCAATTCTTATTCTTGATCGAACACGAGAAAAAGGTGGAGAAAATGAACAGGTAAAAGATGTGTTTTTCATTGAAGCGTCAAAAGAATTCAAATCGCAAAAGGCACAGAATGTTTTAACCGAAGAACATATAGAGAAAATCTATTCTACCTACAAAAAACGAAATGATATAGAAAAATTCGCGCGTAAAGTTGATTTGAAAGAGATTGAAGAAAATGATTTCAACCTTAATATCACTCGATATGTCGATACCTTTGTAGAAGAAGAACCTGTAGACATTAAAGCGAACTTAAAAGAACTCGCTGAGCTTGAACCAGAACTTCAGAGGTTGGAGAAGGAGATGGAGGGGTATTTAAAAGAGTTAAATATTACGGATTAGTAATATGGCACAAACTATTTTTGAAGAAATAAAACGGACAAATGAATATGATAATGAATTTTGGTCTGCCCGTGATTTAGCCAAGGTTCTTGAATATTCAGAATACAGGCATTTTTTACCTGTTATTGAGCGGGCAAAAGAGGCATGTAAAAATAGTGGTCAAGTTATCCACAACCATTTCGAGGATAGCCTCGATATGGTCTCGATCGGCTCTGGTGCAGAACGTGAAACGAAAACAGTCCATTTATCGCGTTACGCCTGTTATCTTATTATCCAAAACTCTGATCCAAGTAAGGAGGTCGTTGCTTTAGGCCAAACATATTTTGCGATTCAAACCAGACGACAAGAACAAAATGATGCATTGCTCGAAGATCATAAACGGGTCATTTTGCGCGACGAGCTCAAGAAACATAATAATTCCTTGCAAGAAGCAGCGGACCAAGCGGGAGTTACGAATTATGGAAAGTTTCAGAATTTTGGTTACATGGGTTTGTATGGTGGAAAGAAAGCGGCCGATATTCACCAACTGAAGGGTTTAAAAAAGTCACAGAAAATTCTTGATCATATGGGAAGTGAAGAATTAGCAGCGAATTTATTCCGTGCAACGCAAACAGATGCAAAGCTACGCAGAGAAGCAATACAAGGAGAGAACGAAGCAAACTTAACGCATTACACAGTTGGTAAAAAAGTTCGTAGTACAATCGAGGAACTTGGCGGAACTATGCCAGAAGAACTACCGGCGACGGATAGCGTCAACAAAGTGAAATCGCGAATTAAACGTCGTTCGGATATGAAAAAGATCTCGAAATATAAAAAGTAACATTGTATTTCAGTAATAGATATTTTTAAATATGAATAATAAAATCAAAGTAGAAAAACATATAAAAATTGATGATCCAAGAATGACTCAGAAATCTGATGGTATTTCAGTCTCCTTATATCCACCAGGTAAGGATTCGAAACCGCCTATCTTGCCGATTAATGAAGATGATAAATGATATGGAAAAAGAATTGATAAGAAAAAATTCTGAAACCTTAGAGTCTGCCGCAAGAGAATCTCTCCACGAAGCTAATTCTCAAGCTTTTAAGTTTGCTGACTTGATGGTAAAGGTTGCATTTGCGATTGGAGGTCTTGCCGCTACTCGTATAGTAAGTGATAACGGGGTGCATGAGCTCTTGTATTCAAAATGGTCGCTTGTGTTTCTTGGGATATCGGTGGTTTGTGGTGGTATGCAAATGATTATAGACCGCAGTTATTTTAGAAAACAAGGTTTTATATTAACAAAAGCGACCGATGTATGGAAACGGTTTGGAGCGAATCATGATAACGCGGAAGCGTATACTGATGCGATGGAGGTAATGAAGGAGCTTGCAAAATCCTCAAAAACATCTTCCGAGATAGCGGTCAATCTGCAAATTGTTTTTGTAATAATCGGTGTAGTTTTTGCGTTGATAGATGTTTTTCTTGTCTGATATTACGTATTTCACCAAACTTATTTAATACTACATTATGACTCAGGTTGAAATATTCAAACCCTCGCCTCCTAAAAGGCAAATTTCAAGCCTTCGAGCCTGTTTAAAAGAACTAGAACCAATGGTGAAGGAGAGGGATGCGAAAGGTCGATTATATTTATTGAATGGTAGTAATGCAATTAAGAAGATCGATGCTATTCCGGTAATGGATGACACCGTATTTAACATGCGATACCGTGAAGCTTGGGCGAATTGGTTATTGTGCGCGGTATTTAATTATCAATATAATGCAGATTTCACGTTTCAAGAAATGCCCGAGAACACGATTGGGGACGGAATTATTTTTGATAAACTAACAAAGAAGCGGTTAGTTGTTGAACATATATGTGCAATTGATCTTGATAATGGTCCAAAACTTGCAAGAGGTACAAAACGAATTCATAATGCAATTAATAAAAAGTTTGATAAAGATAAAAATAATCCAGGGTACGCAAATGGCAAGTGCCTTGTCGTATTTACGGATGGCGTCGGTATTTGGTATCCGAATAAAATAGGTAATGAAATGAATCACAATCACAAATTTATAGCTGTTTATTGCATTTCAATGATTTCATTTGAGACGAATGTACTTACATATTCCGTTTCAGAATTCAAGCGAGGTGATTCACCGACTTACTCGGTCACCATTAATGAAGATTTTACTAACTGGGAAGTAAGGAAACTCCAATGATATATGAATAAAGTGCAAATTTTACAATTTCAAGAAAGATTAGGTGGACTCAAAATTTTTTTAAGTGAACCAAAACCGAGATATACAGAATCTGTCATTATTGATTGGATATCTGATTGCGTGAATTTATTTTATGAAATAGGTGTCAATGACGTCATTGTGGAAAACTTTCTTAATTATTTTCAATCATCAACGCAAGAAAGAGAAAATAGAAGCATGACTGGAGAGACGGGTCGTGAAATCGTCGATAAAATAGGGCCTTTTCAGGCAGAAAAAAATAGATATTTAATGACAACAATTGAAAATACAGGAAAGTATATTTTGACCGGAAGCTTATACTACCCAAAAATTGCTTTTTCGGCTGCTCAAAGTATTCTTAAGGGGAATCTGTTGGAGAAAAAACTTGTGCCAATGTGGCTGACCGATGAAGTTGAAAAAATAGAACATTTACGACATCTTTATTCATCTTTTGAATTAATAGAGGAGAAATACGAAGCAAAAGATTCGAATGGTTTAATAGCCGAATCAGTCACTTTACTAACAAGTGTTCTTAATCTCGATGAGGACCTGAAAAAAAATATAAAACTCGGAGGAAAGTTACATTCGTTGATTGAAAATGTAAAAAAACGAGAAAACTTTGGTGTAAGTCTGGATTTGGTTAATGGTTTAAATTGTGGTCGAATATTGCGTAACGAGAAAGTCACTCATAAAGATTTATCATTAAAATATGAATTCCCATTTATGGTCGCTGTCTGTTTTTCTTACTTAGTTATATTTTTTATTGAATGCGCTATTTTAAACGGAAAGATTATTTCTTATGAAAGCTAAGCCATCACAAAAAAATATTCCTTTAGATTGGCAACAGGTAAAACTTGGTGATTGTTTGGAACGTATGGAAGGTGGTGGAACACCTTCAAAAGAAAAGCCAGAATATTGGAATGGATCTATCCCTTGGGCGAGTGTTAAAGATGTTGTAACTCACAATTCGAAAGATACACAAGATCATATTAGTGAATTAGGATTGAATTATAGTTCTTCTAGGTTGGTTAAAAAAGGAACACTTATTGTTCCGACTCGAATGGCGTTGGGCCACGCGGTAGTTTTTGATGTAGATGTTGCAATAAATCAAGATCTTAAAGCTTTGTATCCTAAAAAAACTTTACTCAATGACTATTTATTTCATTGGTTCAAATCAAAAAAAAGTTTCATTGAAAGGCTAGGTTCAGGAAGTACTGTTTCAGGCATTCAGCAAAATGAATTAAAGAATATTAAATTTTTACTCCCATCCCTTCCTGAGCAAAACCGCATTGTTGCGGTTCTTGAAACATGGGATCGTGCGATTGAAAAGCTTGTAAAGAAAATCGAGGTAAAAAAGCAAATTAAAAAAGGTTTGATGCAGAGATTGCTTACCAGCAAGACTCGCCTGCCTGGTTTTACGAAAGTGTGGGCCAGAGCTACGCTAGGGGATGTCGGTAAAATTATTGGAGGTGGAACGCCGGATACGACCAAAGTTGAATACTGGAATGGTGATATCGAATGGTTTACCCCTACCGAAGTTAAGAAAAAAAACCTCCATTCAAGTCGAAGAAAGATTTCTAGTTTGGGACTTAGTAATTCTTCAGCAACTTTGTTGCCAAAAGGGACTCTCTTATTAACTTCACGTGCAACTATTGGTGATATCGGAATTGCAATGAATCAATGCGCAACCAATCAAGGTTTTCAATCCATTGTTGTAAATGACAATAACTCGAACGAGTTTTTATATTATTGGATATTGGTAAACAAAAACGAACTGATTCGTAGATCTAATGGATCAACATTTTCTGAAATTTCTGGCACGGAAATACGAAAAGTTAAAATTCAAATACCTGAAACAGAAGAGCAGTTTGCGATTGCTGAAATACTTACTACAGCCGATAAAGAAATCGATGAATTAAAAAAGAAACTCTCTATCTTTAAAGAGCAAAAGCGATATCTGCTGAATAATCTTATTACAGGGACGATTCGGACGCCGGAGGATTTAATGGAAAAAGTTTAATTATGGCGGATCTGCCACAAATACAAGGTATGAAAAAAATCAACACTCAAGGATTGCAAATATATACATTTAAACAGAATGAAAATGATTATATTTCACTCACTGATATTGCAAAATTTAAGAACAAGGACGAACCTGCGGATATTGTCAAAAACTGGATGAGAAGTCGAAATACTATAGAATACCTGGGTTTTTGGGAGAAAATCAATAATCCGGAGTTTAAACTGGTCGAATTCGACGGGTTTAGAAATGAGGCCGGTTCTAATAGTTTTGTGCTGTCTCCGCACAAGTGGATCGAGACTACAGGGGCAATAGGGCTAATTTCCAAGTCAGGCCGATATGGCGGCGGCACTTTTGCACATAAAGATATTGCGTTTGAATTTGCAACTTGGATATCACCTGAATTTAAGTTGTATTTGATAAAAGAGTTTCAACGATTGAAGACCGAAGAAACGGAACGATTAATGCTTGGCTGGGACGCAAAACGTGCACTGACAAAAATTAATTACAGAATTCATACCGATTCTATTAAGGCGAATATTGTTTTACCAAATAAACTTTCAAAAAGTTCTGCGACAAGTGTGTACGCAAACGAAGCAGATATTTTAAATAAGGCCCTCTTTGGCATGACAGCACAAGAGTGGAGAGAGAAGAATAAGGGTAAAGAAGGGAATCTACGTGATTATGCCGATGTATTTCAACTTATTTGCTTGGCGAATCTTGAAACATTGAATGCTGAATTTATTAAAATGGGTATGACTCAAAAAGATAGACTATTACGATTGAATGAAATCGCTATAATACAAATGAAGTCACTTCTGAGCAATGGTGCGGCAAAGAAGTTAAGCAAATAATTCTATGTTAGAAAATGTATACTTTGATGAAGCGAAACAATCTCAATTAACGGCAATTGAATTATTGCTTTCTTTAGGTTACCAATATATTTCTGCAGAAGATGCATATTTAGGACGAGATGCAGAAAGTTCAGATGTGATTCTTGTAGATATCGCCGCACAAAAACTAATGGAAATCAATTCATACGAAGTTGATGGGGTGGAATATAAATTCAGTGAAAAAGATGTGCGAGACGCTATTGATGAATTAGAACATTTGCAATATGAAGGGTTAATTGATACAGCGCAAAAAATCTACAATATCATCATGCCAACGAGTGGCGGAAAAACCATTAAAGTTAATCATGGCGGAAAAAAGGTATCAAAAAACTTTAAGTTTATCGATTTTAACAATCCACAAAATAACGCCTTTCATGTTACGGCTGAATTTAAGGTTTCGGGAAAGCAGAATATCCGCCCCGACATTGTTTGTTTTGTAAACGGTATTCCTTTTGCAGTTATTGAAAATAAAAAATCCAGCGTTTCGGTGCAAGAGGCGTTGAACCAAATGAATAGGAATCAAGGACCTGAATATTGCCCAAAACTATACACATTTACTCAGTTGCTTGTCGGAACAAATGGAAAAGAATTGCAATACGGCACAACAGGAACACCGAGCAAATTCTATGCTGTATGGAAAGAAAAGGGGATTGATGAGGATGCGTTGAATAATACAATCAATGCACTTATTCAAAAACCAATTGATACAAAGGTGTATAGTAAGATTTTGGAAGATTTGAATGGTACCGTAAAGGGTCATAAGCAAAGAACAGACCGTATTCCAACTAAACAAGATAAAGGAATATATGCGCTTTTCCGTCCAGAAAGACTATTGGATTTAACAAAGAATTATATTCTTTTTGAAGCTGGTGTTAAAAAACTCTCACGCTATCAGCAATACTTTGCCATTCATAAAATGCTCAATCGTGTAAGGGAGATTGAAACGACCGAACAAGGAATTACGCGCCGAAAAGGTGGGCTTATTTGGCACACACAGGGATCTGGAAAGTCTTTAACTATGGTAATGTTTGTGAAAGCATTAATTGAGGATTCAGAAATTTCGAACCCTCGCGTTATTATTGTGACGGATCGTAAAGATTTGGATAAACAGATTAAAGACACCTTCGTAAACTGTAATTTAAAGAAGGGTGTTATAAAGGCAACGAGTGGTCAGCACTTAATCGACATGATTAAAGAAAAAGAGCTTTCTGTCATCACTACTCTTGTACATAAATTTGAATCTGCTGCGAAAAAAAATATACGATTTTCTGATTCAGATGAAAATATTTTTGTTCTTATCGATGAAGCGCACCGTAGTCAAAATGGATTAGCGAACTTGGAGATGAACAGAATTATCCCAAATGCTTGTTTTATCGGTTTTACTGGCACGCCGCTCATGAAAAGCGAGAAAGAAAGTTGGCGTAAATATGGTGGCTATATTGATAAATACACCATAGACGACGCTTTGGGTGATCAGATTATCCTTCCGCTTATTTACGAGGGTCGTTATGTTGACCTTGTTCAAAACGCCGAACAAATCGATCGTCATGTTCAACGTGTCATTGAGGGATTGAGTGATAAACAAAAGAAAGAACTACAACGATATATCGGAACGAAAGTCATTAAAGACAACCCTCAACGTATTGTAGAAATAGCTTTTGATATTGAAAAGCATTTTATGGAGAATTTCCAAAACAGCGGACTTAAGGCGCAAATTGTTGCTCCGTCAAAACACTCAGCTGTATTGTTTCAGAGATGTTTTGAAAATCGAGGAAACCTGCAAACTGCCGTGGTGATTTCGGATGAACATGAAGATGGTGATGAGGCAAATCTGCATAAAAAAACCGTTGTTGAATACTTGAATGATGTACGGAAAAAGCACAGCAGTATTGATACATATGAAAAAGCGGTGATTGATAGCTTTAAGTTTAATGATGATGGAATTGAATTGATTATCGTTGTAGATAAATTACTTACAGGTTTTGATGCGCCAAGAAATACCGTCTTGTATTTAGCAAAAGACTTGCGAGATCATAATTTGCTTCAGGCAATCGCTCGCGTGAATCGTCTTTATGACAATAAAAAAGAAAAACCAAAAACCGCAGGCTATATTGTGGATTATTCAGAAAATGCAAAGAATATCGACACGGCCATGAAGTTATTTGGAAATTTTGATGAAGATGATGTTAAAGGAACGTTGATTGATGTGACCGAAAAGATTCATGAGCTTGAACAAAGTTATGCTTTGGTTCACGACTTGTTTAAAGAATTACAGGGTTCGAATGATGATGAGAAATATTTGCAATATCTTGCAGAACAACCAATTCGAGAAACATTCTATAAAACATTAAATTCTTTTATTAAGAATCTGAGTGAATGTTATGTATTACAAGATTTCGTTCATGAATTCAATCATCTCGATACGTATAAACGAGAACTAAAGAAATTTGCTGAGCTACGAAAAGCGGCGAGTTTACGTTATGCTGATCACGTTGATTTATTGGAATATAAACAATCACTTGTACATATTCTAGATAAATATGTTGATACAAAAGGGGTGGAATTACTTACCAAACAAGTGAATATTACGGATCGGGCGATGTTCGAGGAAGCGATTGAAAATTTAGGTTCCGATAAATCGAAAGCAGAAGCAATTGCTGCACAAACTCAAAAAACAATCACGGAAAAATTCGAAACTGATCCTGAATTCTACGATAAGTTCTCAAAACGAATTTCAGAAATTCTTGAGCAGATGCGATTGGGAAAACTTGCCGATGTAGAAGCCTTAACACAGATGAAATTGATTACAGATGACGTTGTAAATAAAAAAGACGAGAGTGTACCAAGCGTAATTAGTGCGATGCAAGGGTCGGATGTCTTTTACCGAAACCTTCGCACGCCTTTTGAGACTGTAAACATTACAGAAGAAGATTATATTTCAATCGTTCTTGATTTGTTTACACTCATAAAACATGAATCGATTGTTGATTGGTACAAAAATCTTGATGTTAAACGCAGAATGAGAAATAGCATCGATGATTATTTATACGATGTTGCAAAAGGAAATCGTGGTATTGAAATCGATAATGACCAAATGAAAATTATAATTGAAAAAGTCATGATGCTTGCAGAAAACAATGCTGAAATGTTCTTGTAATATGAAAAAATTCATATTCGGAACATTCGTTTATGATTATCAATTAATCAAACAAGAGCGTAAAACATTAGCGTTAACCGTTACTCCTGATTTACGAATTATTTTGAAATGCCCTGCAAAGAGTAGTCCTGAGCGCATAGAGAAATTCTTGCAAAAAAAGTGGTTTTGGTTAGAAAAACAATTGTCATTCTTCAAGAAGTATCAACGAAAAGTGTATGAAAAAGAATATATTTCCGGCGAAGGATTCCTGTATCTTGGTCGACAATACAAGCTCGTTGTAAGAGGTGGAAAGGTTAAAGATATTTCTGTGAGATATACTATCGTCCGGG
>CAYZYJ010000017.1:11068-14776 GCA_964482565.1 uncultured Gammaproteobacteria bacterium | reverse complement strand
TTTCATGATGCTGTAATTCCTCAATCCCTTTTTCTGCATAATTGCGAAATTGTTCTTCAGTCATTTTTCGCTGTTCCGATTCAAGGGGAATTGGTAACCACATGCCAGCTTGCAACTCTTTTGCAGAAATATTAAAGGAAAGTAATTTATGCGATTGTGCGTTTAAATGGGAAAATTCAGGGTAGCGCGAAAGTTTTTGACGAATACCGTTCAATGTATCGCCTGGTTCAACAAAATAAAACGTCAGCCCAATATCGCGAAAGACTTTCTCGCCATTTGCAAGCGTTTCCGTGCGTGCTTTTTTCTCCTCTATCGAAAACTCGCCATTTTGCACCAGAGCCTGGAAACCGGGTTCAGAATCGTAATAGGGGTGTGCAGGAATTTCTGGGTTTTCTCCTTCAACCGCAATAGCCGATGCTTCTGGCGGGCAAACTTCGCCAATTTCACAAGCAGGAGCGGCGTTTAATGCAGCGCCCATGGCAAGCATTCGTGCCTTTTTGCGAAACGATTCAAATGGCATAGTTTAGCGTCTTGCACTGCCGGCGTCTTCGATGTCGGCAAGCGTTACAGAAATAAGATTTGAAATTCCATCATTTCCCATGGTTACGCCGTATAAAATATCGGCTCTTTCCATGGTCGCACGGTTATGGGTAATCACAATGAATTGGGTGAGTTTGCGCAATTCGTTTAAAATATTTGCAAACCGTACGGTATTTGCTTCATCAAGCGCGGCATCAACTTCGTCGAGCACCACAAATGGCGAAGGATTTGTCGCCATAATGGCAGAAAGCAAGGCGATAGAGGTTAATGCGCGTTCGCCACCAGAAAGCAAATTCAATGCCTTTAATTTTTTTCCAGGTGGAGTTGCCTGAATATCAACGCCTTGCGCTTCATCTTTTCGTTCCTGGAAGCGTTTCAAAATCGCTTGTGATTCACCATTTGCCGATTCCATGCGTTCCTCGACCAACTCTTCCATAGCGCGGTCGAGTGTAACCTTTGTTTCTTCGCCATTCACCTCCGTTTTCACTTTTAATAATGAACAACTTCCGCCACCAAATAAAATCCTGAAGTATTTCTGAAACTCTTCGTTAATTTGTTTAAAGGCTTTTTCTGATTGTTTGCGGATTTTGCCATCGAGTTCATCAATAACTTTTTCGGTTGTTGCAACGGCGCCTTTAATATCGGTAATTTGCCCGGTTAAAAACGTATACCGTTCTTCGGTTTCGTGGAATTCTCGCACGGTTTCTTCATCGATGGCGCCAATTTGTTCAAGCTGATGTTTGATGCGCAAAATTTCTTGGCGGGTTTGATGCGGGTCTTTATCTGGTGTTGTTGGGTGATTCAAAATGAGCGCATCTTTCATGCTCGGCACTTCTTCTTGCATTTCATGAAGCAAATGTTCGCGTCGCGTTTCAATGCGCGCTTTTTCAATCGCGATTTCATTTGCTTTGCGTTCTTCTTCATGCAAAAAAGCTTGCAATTGACGCAATTCTCGTTGGAAAGCAAAAATTTCGGTGGTATCGGCTTTTTCTTGACGCTTAACTTGGGCTAGCGCATTTTCGGCATCAGTTCGTGCTGCAAGAAGTGTTTCTTCGTGTTGATTTGCGTGTTGAATAGCATCGGTCAATTCGGTAGGTGGGGTAAAATCTTCGTCGTTTGGACGCGTCAGTTTTCGCTTTAATTGTCGCAACCGTTTAATAATTTCTAAAAAGCCAATTGATTCATCGGTTTCAAGCATGGCATCAACCTCTTTAATGATTTCAGCAAGCGGCAAAGGTGACCAAGAAGATTGCGCACGAATACGCGCCATTTCTAAATCACGTTCGGCGGCGAAGCGTTTTTCGCGGGCCTTTGCATAAGCGCGTTCCGCTTCTTGGTAAACGCCGCGAGCTTGTTCATACGCTGAATCATCGCTCGAATCTTCTAAAGCCCGTTTTTCCATGCCAGAAAGAATAGCGTCTTTTTCTGCAACAATTTGGCGTTTTTCTTCCATGCGAGTTTGAATGGAATAGAGTTGTTCTTCGGTATGTGTTAACTGTTTTGCAATATCAAACCATGCATGCGCATAGTAACGTGATTGCAATTGTTGAAGGGTTTGTTCTAATAACTCCCGTTTTTCAAGTCGCTTTACTTGTCGGCGTAATAAATTTAATCGTGGTTCAATTTCTGAAACCAACATTTCTACTTCCATTAAATTCTGTACCGCCTTTTTTAATTTCAATAAACTTTGATGTCGCTTTATTTGTAATCCTCGTACACCAGTAGCGTCATCGAAAAAGACTTTTCGTTCTTCGGGCGAAGCAGTTAACACATGGTCAATCATGCCTTGTGCTACAACGGTATAGGTTCTTTGCCCAATTCCTGCTTCGGCGAGCAGAAGCTGAATATCTTGTAATCGTACACTTGTGCCGTTCAATAAGTATTCACTTTCGCCATCGCGATACAATCGCCGTGTTACGTTCACTTCGGTATAATCTACGGCTAACGCTTTATCGTGATTATCAAAGGTAAGGGTAACTTCCGCAAATCCACTTCGGCCACGACCGTCGGAACCAGAAAAAATGATGTCTTCGGTCTTTTTTCCGCGAAGATATTTCATGGATTGTTCGCCAAGACACCAACGAATGGCGTCGGCAATATTGGATTTTCCGCTTCCATTTGGGCCAACAATCACGGCAAGAACATGTTTTTTTCCGCTATTTTGAGGGAAATCAACGGCTGTTTTTTTGGCGAATGTTTTAAAGCCTTGTATTTCAATCCGACGCAAGTACATATGAGTCAGATTATACGCAGGATACCTTGGAATATCAATCTTTGTTATAATTCTTTCACCTTAACCACTTACTGTATGAAACGATTGTCTTTGATTGTTTTTCTTATTATTCTGCTTGGCTCTGGATGTGGCGAAACCCTTGCACCTCTCAAACCAATTCCAGCAATTCCGACCGATACTCCAATTATCGACGACACAAATACTGTGCTCGATATTATTCCGCTTCCAGACGAACCACTTGTAGAGGGCGTTAAGCGGGTGGAAATGAAGGTAGGGGATTTATCTTTTGACCCGCCAATGATTACGGTTGCAACAGGGCAAGATATTGAAATCACCTTTACGCAAGTGAGTGGTATTCACACCTTTAGTTTGCTTGAGTCAAAAGTGAATGAAAGAATCGAAGAAGGAAAAACGATTCGATTTAAAGCGCCAAAGGAAGCGGGGCATTATTCGTATTTCTGCGATGTAGGGAATCATCGAGAACTTGGTATGGAAGGGCTTTTTATTGTGCGCGACCGCGAGTAAATGCTTGACTCAAACCTGTATTTCGCCTAAGCTAAACCACTTATGCTAGCGAAATATAAGCAAATCAACGAATTTATACAAAACGCCGAGCATATTTTGCTTTGCACCGATGAACGCATTGACGGCGATACAGTTGGTTCAACGCTTGGCATGTTTCATGTGCTAAAAGCAGCGGGTAAACGCGTAACGGTTTATTCGCCAAAACCGCTTGATTCAACCCTTGCGTTTTTGCCAGGCGTAAACGAAATCACGCGCAACGATGCAGTATTTAACGATAAGTCGATTGATTTAGCGATGATTTTTGATTGTGCCGATGGCGTGTATATTAAACCGTATTTAGCGCAATTACCTCAAACCATGCCATTTGTCGTTTTCGATCATCACTCCACAAACCCGCTTTATGGCGATGT
>CAYZYJ010000017.1:4835-10968 GCA_964482565.1 uncultured Gammaproteobacteria bacterium | reverse complement strand
TGATAGTTTCTTGTTTCGCTAATGATGGCGAAATTCAGAAGGATTGAACATGTCTGAGCAGTTCTTTAAGGTGGAAGTGTTGAGCGATGAAGCTGCGCAAAAGCGCGGTTGGACGGTGGAGATTGAAGGAGAGCTGAAGGATGTCCGTCACATCCGTCTCGAAAACCCGAAAGTCGGCGTGCTCGAGTACGGCAATCGGCCTGAGGGCTACGATGGCTGGGTGTTCAAGGAAAATGGCGGCGGCGGTGCCATCACCATTCCCTTCGCCCGGAAGGACGGTCAGTTGCTCGTCGGGGTCATTCTCGAGGATCGCAAGAACATGGCCGGCAAGCAGTGGTGCGCCATCGGTGGGCTCGTCGATCCTGGCGAAAGCCATTTCGATGCTGCTCTTCGTGAGGCGCTCGAAGAGTCGGGCTTGCTTATGCGGCCCGAGCTCTTGCCGGGACTGCCCACGAACTCGAACCGCCTGTTCTTCGTCGCCGACCCGAGCGCGGACGAAGGTGTGCATGCGTACGCCGTGGAAGTTCCGTTTGCTGCTCTCGAGCTCGAAGACGGCGGCTTCTACGCTATCAAGGCGGATCTGCCCGCGGAACTGCGCGGCAAGATCTTCCAAAAGAGCAGTGGACACGTGCGGTTCATGACGTGGAAGGAGGCGATCAATCGGTCGCCCGACGCCCTTTTCCGCGCGGGCATCTCGCAACTGCTCGCGAACGTTCTCTAGAAGTTCTCGCCTACGCGGAACTTACCCGACCCCTCGAGGTCCGCATTCGTGCGGGCCTCCTTTTTTTGTAACGAAGATTAATGGGCTGTGTATGAAGTTATACTAAGCTTGACCAATTAGCACTCGCATTGGTAGACTGCTAGGAGTCTCAACAATATTTATGGAACATATCACAAACGAACAACCAAGCGCGCAATACTTGATTCCGACCGTGATTGAAAAAACGCAATACGGCGAAAGAGCATACGACATCTATTCACGTTTATTGAAAGATCGCATCATTTTTCTTGGAACAGGGATTAATGACGCAGTGGCAAATGCCGTTATTGCCCAATTGCTTTTCCTCGAAAGTCAGGATAAAGAAAAAGATATTAAATTGTATATCAATTCTCCTGGTGGTTCGGTTACGGCAGGGCTTGCGATTTACGACACCATGCAATACATTAAGCCCGATGTTTCAACCATTTGTGTTGGAATGGCCGCTTCTATGGGGGCGGTATTACTGGCTTCTGGGGCAGAAGGAAAGCGCTTTGCTCTTCCAAATTCCGAAGTCATGATTCACCAAGTTCTAGGCGGAGTTCAAGGACAAGCAACCGACATTCAAATTCATGCAGAACGCATTATGCAAATGAAGGAAAGCTTGAATAAAATCCTTGCGAAACATACGGGTCAAACCCTTAAACAGGTTACCGACGATACGGAACGCGATAACTTTATGACCGCAAAACAAGCAAAAGCTTACGGTTTAATCGATAAAGTGATTGCCGAATAAAAAGTGTTAAGTATCGCTTAACAGACGGTAGAGGTAAAACATTGACCAAGTTCACGGCGCATGGTAGATTACTGTGTCACTGGTTCTTGGGCATCTGCAGCCACGACAAGCATGGGGATATATATTCTGTCAGCTCCGGCTCCGGCTGGACCTGTTACCGAAGATTTATCTTCTTGGCTGCAGTTTCCCCTTAATCAGTTTCCGGTTTCCTACCAATAAAAAATGCCTCGCAATTGCGAGGCATTTTTTATTCCGTTACGAGTGTTTCTTCCTCAACGACGTCGGCGGCTTTTCCCACTAAACAGATGCGTGGCAAAGACCGGTACGTTGAATTGAATACGCGTTCATCAACCGTGCCATCCGCCCGTTCAATCATATAGGTGAATGTGGTTGTTGCCCCAGAATGTGGTGCTTGGCATTTGGTTACCCCTGGCGCAAGGGTGGTGGTTTCGGTGTATTGCGTTGCCCCATACCCATTCCAAGAAAGGACTTTTGGCGGAGTGTACGTTCCTTTTCGGCCGTCCGACGTTCCCCAAAAGCGGAAGAACAATTCTTTGGTAGCAAGGTCTACTTCGGTGGTAAGAAGAATATAATTACCGGTATCGTTTTTGAATTTAAAGTCTGGAGCTGGGTCGTAAAGGGTAGCATCGGTTCCAGGATTACCATTTGATGGGTCATTATAATACCCAACAACGAGCGAATGATTGCGTCGTTCTACGATCTCTAAACCTGAATGCATTGCAGCGCGGAAGGTGGTTGTACCGATTTGGCAAAGTCCTCCGCCAATTTCTGGAATGATTTCATCTCCTTTAATCACGAGTTCAGGCAAATAACCGTCGGCAATGGTGAAAGGCTTTAATTCTTCTACGAGCGAAACCGTTTCGCCTGCGGGAATGAGCAATCCGTTTAATTTACTTGCTCCATGGCGAATATTGGCAATACGATTTGCTGGCGAACCGGCAAAGCTTGAATATCCAACACCAAGCACCTCTTTAATTCCAAGATTATTTACGCTCCCCGTTGTTACTTCTGGTTCAACAATATCAACTGCAATTGGCAAAACAGCATTTGCTGTACCAAGGGCATCAAACAGAATTTCTGCTGTTTCACGTTTGTTTAATGCTGTTCCATTATGACTGCCAGCAAATTCCACCACTTTTCCGTCTTCGATAACAAAACGAGCATTTTGTGCGCGGACATTTACCGCTTCTTCAATTTCTGCAAACAATGTGTCGAGTGCTTCGTCTCTAAAAATAATTTCTACTCCACGGTCTGCGGTTTTAGAAAGACTGAATGCTTCCGCTAATTGTGTGACGGTAATGGTCCACGCATAAATTCTCCCAGTGTCGCTTTCATATACAAATTCGTAAGGGGCGGATTCTAAAAAGCTGGTGAGGGCAGGAATAAAGGAAGCGGCTTCTTCTTCGTTTACGACGTTTGTGGTTGAAATAATCTGTACAGGAATGGTTGCAAGGGTAAAGTCTGCCAAATCAACGGCAAGTAGCTGAAGAGCCGATGAAGTGTCGACGGATTTACCTTCAACTCCTTCAGCGATACCGATTTCGATGGCACGCCGCGTATCGATATTAAAGGCAGTTTGTTTGCCCTGTACTTCAAAATCCGCAAACGATTTTCGTATTTCGCTTGCAAGGCGTTCTTCGAGAATAGTAAAATGTGGAGTTTGTTGTACTGGATTAAAAAAAGCGAACGAAATGGTTTGTAAATCATTCATTCGATTTCCGCTTCGTCCGATGGCAAATGCGTCCTGTACCGCTTTGTCGACATCAAAATCAATTAAGTCTACGGCCAAATCTGGGTCGCCGACCGATTCCTCACGAAGGGGAATAAAGGCCAAATTACCATTCAACGAAAAGGCTGCTGGTTGGTTTAATAGTTGATTGTATTTTGCTTGAAGGGTCGATGACGCTTCCGCTTGAGTCATTCCGCTTACGTCCACGCCTCCTATGAGGACATTTCGGTAAATTCGACCATCGTGAAGTTGTAAATACAAGGCAGCACCACCAACTACAATTAAGGCTACCAAGGCAGTACTTCCTAGGCTAATAAAAATCACGCGCTTTCGTTTTTTGAGCGTTGTTTTAACGTGGTCGAAAGCGGTGTGAGAAAAGGGGTTTTTAATCATATTTATTCTTCGCGAACATTTAAGCGCATTTCACCACGGACTTTTGGAATGGTCAATGTAAGTACGCCGTCTTTAAAAATGGCGTCGGCGTCGTCGGGATTCACGAGGTGAGGTAATACAATTGAACGCGAAAAGGCGCCCCAAAAACATTCTTCAAAATGCGTGGTGGCGTCGTGGTATTCACGGCCTCGATTGCGTGCTCCGCGAATAGTGACCAAATCGCTTGTTACATGAATGTCTAAATCTTCGGCTTTTACGCCAGCAATAGCAGACCGAATAATAATCGCATTCTGCGTTTCAAGGACATCTACGGCAAGTTGACCCTCGGAATCAGGGAAAAATGCTGGGTAGGGAAGAGTATTATTTGAGTTCGAATCGGCGAATAAATTCATAAAGTGGGCCAATGGCTAAGCCTAAAGCGAGCGACCAAAGCAATAAATCCGTGTGAACACCTAAAAAGGTTGAGCTTGAAATAATTGCGCCAGATTCTGCGGGCTCAAAAAAGAGCTGGGCAACTGTAGCGGCAGTAAAAACGGCAAAAGCGGTAAGAAAACCAGAAAGCAAACTATCTTTCAATAAATCATGGCGATGACTTACAAGGTAAACACTTAATACGAGAGCAGAAAGGAAAAGCGCGACCGGCATGCGCAAATCAAAAATGAATCCAAGTAAAATTGCCATCCAAACATAGGCCAAAAAGGCAATGAAGATCCGCATAAACCACAATTGTGCAGAAGCTTTTTCGTTTTTTGTGAGCTTTTTCTTTTTCCCGAGTGCTTTTTCGTAATGTTTACCGAGTAAAACGTGGTAAATACTTGCCGCGATTCCAGCAATCGAAAACGTAAAAATCGCATCTGCCAGCGTAAAAAGTGGCAAGGTGGTAATCACTTCATTGGTGCCAAATTGCTTTAATCCAACCGAAATAGGCAAAAGGAAGAGCGAAAGGACGCCGATTGTGAGCATTTCCTTGCGGACATCTTGTTTTTTCAAAAAGAAGAGTACCCAAACAAGTAATAAAAGGGCTGCAATAAGATTGTAATAAGTGAAAGCCTCCATATAGAGTAGTTTATCACACCCGAATCTTTTTCTGAATGTGATACTATTTAGCCATATGAAACAACCATCTAAAAACACGGCGCGAGCCTTTTATCTTATTTGCGCATTCATCGTGCTCTATCTTTTTTGGAATATGATTGAACCGTTTGCTCTTGCCCTTTTAACGGCAGCAATATTTGCGGTCATTCTTTCGCCGCTCGATAGGCAATTACACCGAGTGATTCCGTTTAAGCACATTTCTTCGCTTATTGTGGTTCTTGGGCTGTTTTTGATGGTTTTGCTGCCACTCTTTTTTGGAGGTATTTTGGTGGCACAAGAGGCGAGGCAATTGTTTGCAAATGGCAATGTAACCGAAATTGTTGAAACCTTCGATATTACAGAAACCGTCGTATTTGAAAGTTTGCCACTCGCGGTGCAAGAACAGTTGTCGGCATTTGATTTAGTCGCAACCATTAAGCGATTAGCGGAATGGATGAGCGCGAATTTGAGTGATTTCGCTGGGCGCGGCGTGCAATTCCTCTTTAATACCTTCATTTTCTTCGTAACCTTGTATAGTTTGCTTGTTTCGCGCACCCAAGTTCGCCGATTCCTCACCGAGCTTTCGCCGCTTAAAGACGCAATCGATGAAGATGTGATTCGTCGTATAATCACCACTATTCGTACCGTGGTGATTGGCGCAATCATTATTGCCTGTGTGCAAGCGCTTTTGGCAACTATTGGTTTAACGATTTTTGGCGTACCAGGTGCATTGCTTTGGGGTTCACTTGTGATTTTGGCGGCGCAAATTCCAACCGTTGGTGTGGGGCTTGTTATGGTGCCAGCGATTGCCTACCTTCTTATTACCGGTCAGCCAGCAAATGCTTTAGGGCTTACGATTTGGGCTACGACCGTGGTTGGATTGGTCGATAACCTCCTTTCACCTATTTTGATTGGTTCGCGTACAAAAATGCCAGAAGTACTCGTTTTGATTTCGATTCTTGGCGGATTGCAATTATTCGGCCCAATCGGATTCATTGTCGGCCCAACGGTGCTTGCTTCGGTAATGGTTATTATAGAACTCTATAAAAACGGCATTCTAGAAGTAAGCCGAACGGCAAAGTAGTTATCCACAAAGGCTTGGCCTCATTTTGGAGTCGTGTAGGGGTCGGATTTATCCGACCCGTTTGATTTTGAGTAGAGAAAAAGATTCAATACTGCAATAGAATCGTGGCTTTAGCAGGCGTTTCCGCGCACAAGTTAAAAACACGAACGTTGCACTTATCCACACAGGCTTAGCCTATGGGGATAAGCGAACGAGTAAAAATTACACTAAACTATTAAATCTCGCTTGCAAAAAAAAACGAGTCGGTATCATTACTACTAGTTAAGTACTAAGAATTTTTATTGTATGAGCGAGAAATTTATTCCTAAGAAGGAACGGGCTGAGGACGTAGAAGATGAA
>CAYZYJ010000017.1:0-4825 GCA_964482565.1 uncultured Gammaproteobacteria bacterium | reverse complement strand
TGGGCAGAAATCATTCCTGATGTTAGAGTAAAGAGCGGAAAAGAGATTAGCGAACTTGAGGACCGATATCATCATAGTGATAACGCGTCTTTACTTTACGATTTAATCTGGGCCATTGATGAATATGGTGGTGAATCTAACAGACATGGTGCGGGTTATGAATATAATGAACATGACGATAAAATAGCACAAGCGAAAATAGCGCTTATTCTAATGGAGTTAAATAAACGCTTTAAAATTGGTAGCTAAATCTTGTAGTTGATAATTTAAACGAAAAATATGTCAGAACATTTAAAACGGCGCATAGAAAGTGAATCAGCACAACGTGAATGGCACGTTAATAAAATGGCAAAGGTACGAGAGGCTATGCACGGCCAATACGCTAGGGTTGAGGATGCGTACCGATCTGGGAAAATTAGTTACGAAATATGGGATAAGCTTGGCACAGATGTAATTGCTTTATCTGAGCAATGGGGTAGCGATCCAGCTAACTCAGCTGAGTCTGCCATTCAACAACTAACTGATCATGTAAACAAGGGTTTGGGGGAGGACGTTGAATAAAAATATTAAACAAAGACACGAGTTTTATACTCGTGTCTTTTGATTTAACGTTATCCACAAAGGCTTAGCCTATGGGGATAAGTGAGGCGAGTTTATGGGCTGCCCTTATAAATGTCGTGGTCGCCGATTGCGGTAAAGAAAATAACTTGTTTTGACTTTAACGGATAGCAAAAAACGATGCGTATTTTATAGTTGACGCTAAAACTATATTGACCTTTAAGTTTGCCAGTTAATTTGTGCACTTTTAAGATTGGATGATTTGAATCTTGAGTAAATAGGAGTATTTTCTCTTTTGTTTCTTCGATGAGTTCTACTGGAAGTTTTTTTAGTGCACGCAAAAATGAAGGAGCGTAAGTGATACGCATAATTATGGCATGCGTTCGAGGAGATCATCTAAATTGCCTTCGAGCGCCTTTCCTTCGTTAAGCTCCCTCATGGATTGCAGCACGAGTTCCACTGCTTGATCTTCTGCATAACGCGTTAATGCTTGGCGTACCACCTCGGCTTTGTTTGCAGCAATTCCGCGATTGACCATATCGTCGACAAACGTTTCTAAATTTTTTGTAAGCGGTACAGAAAGAGTAGACATATATGATTAATTCGTATGATAGTATCATACATTATTTTATAGTTAAGTCAAAGGCTTAGCCTATGGGGATAAGTTTTAGGTGTTTGAGGAGGAATTTAGGTGAAATCCATCCAGTTTTTGACAGGTCGTTTTCCTGCTTGAATTCCAAGGTCGGTACAGATGGTTGTTACGCGTACTTCTCCTAAATATTGATCTAATAAGCGGTGTAAAATATCACGTTTTCCGTCATCCTCTAAATATTGCTCTGGTCCACCAGGGGCTTTCGTGTGCACCCACTTACCAATTGCTCTGCGAATATATTGTTCACCGAGGTACAGGAGGGCGATCGAATCGATTTTTTCATCACCAATCAATCCGGTTTCAAAATGATCGGCAATAATTTTATGTTTTTTCAGCACCTGATCTTTGGTATCTTTAATGTTACCTGAACACCGACTCTATTTTGGGTTCGAACATCTACACCAAGGTTTGACTCTGGAAATTGAATTATGAAATCAAGTTTGTCTACAACATCTTCGTAAATATCGGCGGGAATGATTTTACTTTCTAGATGGCCATTTAGGGAAAGCTTGCTTAAAAAATTCACAATCATAACCTCTGCCTGATGTCCGCGGTCGAGGTCAAGAACGTTTTTAGCTTTTTCAAATCGCTCTTTCAGTGCAAGAAACGATTCTTTTGGATGTTCTTGATTTTGCGTTTCCTCTATTAGAATTTGTTTATCGAGTAATTGAGAGATTTTTCTTCGTGCATATTCTAAAACGTACTGTTTGCGAATGTATTTTGGGACCTTGGTTGATAACTGATAACCAATTCCCCATGCTTCATCGGTGTATAGGTCGCCAAGGGTTAACGTATATTCCTTTTCGCTTGCGGATTGAGCGATGAATGCACCCGCCTCATTAACGGTTACTTGATACATGTGAGGTTCGCGAATCTCGATAACTTCATTCTGTTTAATCGCCTCTAGTGATTTCTTTAACCAATCAACCCATTCCTGCTTGATTATTTGAATCTCTTGTATTTCTTTTTCAGCTTCGTTCAATTCACCGTTTTCTACATCTGGAAGCCGTTTAATCATCTGTTCAAAGCCTTTTTTCATATGCGGGTATTATATCAAAGAACTGCGGGGTCAGGTTGTGAATCATGAATTTACGCCCGCTGGAATCGGCCTCGCCTCTCGCTCTGCAGAGCTCGGGCTGGCCACCGCCTCGGCATGCAACCTGTTGGTTGCATATGCCTCCGCCGTTCGATAATCAAACGGAGTGAGTGTAAAGCATTCCTTGCTTTACCGAACGAGTGCCGATTATCTGATCTCATCAGATTCCCCTCGGACAGTCCTCAGGACTGTCCTTTCGGTCACCAATAAAAGAACCACCTTTCGGTGATTCTTTTATTGGTGACCCCAGGGGGAATCGAACCCCCATTTCAAGGATGAAAACCTTGCGTCCTAACCACTAGACGATGGGGCCAGTGTAAATTTCTTGTTTCAAGGCTCGACGAATCACTCCAGATTTCTTCATTTGTCGTTCTCTTCTAAGAGTCGATTTTTTATCCGCATATGTCTCGATGTAGATAAGTCTCCACGGACAATACGGACTTGTTGAAGGAGTTTTGCCTTGATTGTGTTGCCTTACTCTCGTATCTACATCTGCTGTAGTGCCGATATAGATACGATCAAATGCATCACTTTTGAGGACGTATACGTGGTACATATTTGATAAGGATGCCAGGCGGAGCCTGGTCCGGCTTCGCCGGAAAAACCTTGCGTCCTAACCACTAGACGATGGGGCCGAGGTGTTTAATGTGAGGGGAGAATACGCTGATTTTTGATTTATGTCAATAAATCCAAAGGGTCTTACCAGTCAATCTCTTTTCGCCCATATTCCCGCAAATACGCATTGGTTTTACTAAAATGTTTACAGCCGAAAAAGCCTTTATGTGCCGAAAAGGGCGACGGATGAGGTGCCTCTAAAACCAAATGCTTGGTACGGTCTATTTTTGCGCCTTTCTTTTGCGCATACGCTCCCCAAAGCAAAAACACCAATCCTTCTTTTTCATCTGACAATTTAGCGATCACGGAATCGGTAAATTCTTCCCATCCTTTACCTTGATGCGAACCAGGATTCCCTTCGTTTACGGTAAGTGTTACATTTAATAGTAATACGCCTTGCTTTGCTAAATACGTTAAATCGCCTGAATGACGAAGCGGAACATGTAAATCGTTGTGCAATTCTTTGTAGATATTTTTGAGTGACGGGGGAATCTTTATGCCGTCTGCAACCGAAAAACACAGTCCATGTGCTTGGCCTTTGCGGTGGTAGGGGTCTTGCCCCAAAATTACCACGCGAACAGCGTTAAAAGGGGTTGAATTGAACGCGGCAAAAAGATGTTCTTTTGGTGGAAAAATGGTTTGTGATTTGTATTCCGCATCTAAAAAATTCATTAATGATAAAAATTCAGGCGTATGCAGAGAATCTGCCAATTGTTCGCTCCAACTATTTTCTAAAGGAAACATCATAAGGAAAATCCACCAAACAAGGTCGGTGGAGAATTGGACGAATTAATCATCATCGAGGCTTTCCCACATCTCAACATAATATCGAAATGAGAATAGGTCATGGTCAGCAAGTAAACTATCAACCTCGTCTTCGGTAAGCTCTACATCTCCCGGGAGGAATTTTTTGTCTTTCATCAAGCCCATGAAATATTGAAGGCAATATAGCCTTCGCTGTTGGTCTTGTGCGTTTTTTGCTAGACGAAAAGCAACTTTTGCCCGCGCCTTTGGATCCGTAGTCATCTTACACCTCCAGAATCATAGTGCCGAATCCTCCTCAACGCGTCAACGGTTGCGGGGAATTTGGGTTCTGCTACACTCTTGTTATGCGAATTTTAGCCATCGAATCTAGTTGCGACGAAACAGCTATCGCCATCCTTTCCGGGGTGGGCGATGTGTTAACCGTCGAAAAATCCCTTATTCTTTCACAAATCGCTATCCACGCTGAATTCGGCGGTGTTGTGCCAGAAGTAGCCGCGCGTAAGCATTTAGAAGCGATTATGCCGATGCTAAAGGCAGAAGTTTCGCCAACCGGCGAAGGAATCGATGCGATTGCGGTTACGAAAGGCCCAGGGCTTGCGCCGGCATTACGCACAGGCGTAGAAGTCGCAAAAACTCTCGCTTGGCTTTGGCGAGTTCCCCTCATCCCCGTTTCGCATATGGAAGGGCATATTTATGCGAGCTGGTTACAAACAGAAATTCCTGTTTTGCCAGCCTTGGTACTCGTGGTTTCTGGTGGTCATACAGAATTGGTAATAATGAAGGGGCATGGTGATTTTGAGCGGCTCGGCGAAACGCTTGATGACGCAGCCGGCGAAGCATTCGATAAAACCGCCAAAATGATTGGTTTGCCATACCCAGGAGGGCCGGAAATTGCGCGATTGGCGGTAAATGGAAATCGTCAGGCTTTTGATTTTCCTCGCGCCTTACTTACAAAACCAGGCTATGACTTCAGTTTTTCTGGGTTAAAAACATCGGTTTTGTATACGTTGCGCAATCACGAGGAGCGTTTAAGCGATCCGCAGTTTTTGGCCGATATCGCTGCCTCTATTGAAACAGCGATTGTAGACGCATTAATTGCGAAAACCAAAAAAGCGGCTGTGGATTATGCGCCAAAAACC
>CAYZYJ010000016.1:11325-15979 GCA_964482565.1 uncultured Gammaproteobacteria bacterium | reverse complement strand
GACTTGCTTCACGCCCTTTACGAACATGCTCTTGCCTTCATTTACCCTTCTCGCATCGAAGGATTCGGCATTCCACCGCTCGAAGCGCTCGCGCATGGCAAACCTGTATTTTCTTCTTTCTCTGCCAGCATGCCAGAAATCCTTGGTGAAGCGGTCAATTACTTTGACCCAAATAATCCAAAAGCGCTTGCAAAATTAATGAAGCAAATCCTTATTGATCCAAACGCTTTTGCTCACCTTGCGCAAATCGGCAAAGCGCAGGCCGCAAGGTATACGTGGCATAAAGCCGCCGAGCAAACCCTTCACATTTACCAGCAATACGGCAAAAAACGACCATAACATGTCGAACCGTCACCTACAAAACTCAAATCCGCACGTCACTCCCCTTTACGACGACGCATTACCAACCTCGCTCAAATTCGAAGGGTTTTCTTCGGCCAATCAAAAAGGCCCACGTTTGCATAAAGCGACTTCTAACGCCCCTGTTTCGCCTTATGTCATTCATTTGGCTGGCAATAAACCGTTGCGTTCGGTTTCGCAGCAAAATCGTTTAGAAGCGCTTGCAAATAGTTTAATTACTGACCCAGATTTATTACTCGACGAAGAAGATTTACAAGAAAACGACGATTTAAGTGTAGATTTTCTAGATTTAACCGAACAATTACGCCAGCCTTCGGTTCACCTCAATACCTCTCTTTCATTACAGCCCGTCTCTCGTACTCCGCTTACCAAACATTTACCCGAGCAAAGAGCATCGAAACCAGATTTTTCTCGGCATGTACCGACGTCATTTAGCATTGCGTTTAACACTGCCGCCGGCGTCATTACCACCGATGAATTCTTGCTGACTTATAAAACCCTGCAAGAAGAAGTAGAAATACTCCTTACGATTGTAGAAATCGATGAAGAAGCAGTGGAATCGCCCGCCTTTATTTTGCATGCACCAGAAAATCTTTTCGAACAAGAGCCAGAGCCAGCAACTCGGCGCTTCTTCCATTTCGCTCCTGCACGTTTACGCGCGGCTGCCGTTTTCGTTTTCCTTTCTTTTGCGCTTGTTATGCCACTTCATGCGCTTGAACGATTTGGCAATTTAGAACATCAACAAGCCGAAATTACAGACGCAGGAAAAGCAGCGGTAGACCATTTTTTGCGCGGCGCCTCGGCCTTAAGTGAAGATCGATTCGATGTTGCAGAATACGACTTTGTGAAAGCAAGTGAAGATTTTTCCGTTGCAGAATCTTCACTTAAACAGTTAAATTCCTCCCTCGTTGGCTTGCTTGCTGTTGTGCCGCAAACAGAAAAAACCTATTCATCAGTTCGTAATTTAACCGATGCAGGCGCAAGTTTAGCAGAAGCTGCGCGCATTATGGCAGAAGCAGGAGCTGAAATCTCAACCTCAGAATCAACAACCATTGTTTCTAAACTCCGCATTATGCAAACCTATGCAAATGCTGCTTTGCCTGCCCTTGAAACGGCGGAAAAAGCGTTAAAAGGAGTTGATGCGCAAATTCTGCCGCTTGAATACCAAGAATCCATTACGCGCATGAAAGAAACCACCCCGCTTATTGCCGGTTCCATGCGTGAATTCATTACGTTTGCGGACACCGTTATTTTAGTACTTGGAGATAACCGAGAAATGCGTTACCTTGTGACATTTCAAAATAATACCGAATTACGCGGAACAGGTGGGTTTATTGGGAGTTTCGCAGAAATGAATTTGTTAAACGGCGCGATTTCTTCGGTTCATGTGCCACCTGGCGGAACATACGATTTGCAAGGTCAATTATCGAATTTCGTTTATTCCCCTCAACCTCTACAATTACTTTCAGAGCGTTGGCAATTCCACGATGCGAATTGGTTCCCAGATTTCCCACAATCATCTAAAAAACTCCTGCAATTCTACAGCGAGGCCGGCGGCCCAACGGTGGACGGCGTTATTGCCATCAATGCCAGCATGATGCCACAACTACTCGAAATTCTCGGGCCTGTCGACATGCCAGAATACGATCGCACCATCACGGCAGAAAACTTCTTATTTGAAACACAGAAAATCGTCGAATTAGAATACGACTCTTACTACCAACCAGAAGACCGCGAAGAAGCTGCGCCAAAACAATTTATTGGCGATTTAGCCCCAATCGTTTTGGAACGCATCAAAAACGCCGATATGGCAACCATGATGGCGATCGCGGATTTACTCGGCCAATCACTTGCAACAAAGGACGTGCAATTGTATTTCGAGCACCCATCTTTGCAAGCACAAATGGAACAACTCGGCTGGAGCGGTTCAGTTAAACAAACGAGCGGAGATTATTTGATGGTCGTGAATACCAATCTTGGTGGCGGAAAAACCGATACCGTGATTAATCAATTTGTTGATTTGGATGTACATATTGCAGACGACGGCACGGTTACCAATACCGTTACCATTCGCAAGGAACATAAAGGCATTAAATCCACGCTTTTTGAAGGCGTGAATAATGTGGACTATCTTCGATTGTATGTGCCAGAAGGCAGCACTTTGTTGCGCGCAAGCGGATTTGAAATTCCGCCAGACGCATTATTTGAAGCGAAAAAGACCGATCTCCCATTACAAGAAGATCGTGATTTAGCGCTTTCGATGCAGAATATTGAGAAAGACACGGAAAGCGGAACCGATATTTGGCAAGAGCAAGGAAAAACTGTTTTTGGAAATTGGATTCAAACCAAACCTGGAGAAACCGAAACCGCTGTTTTTGTGTATGAATTGCCATTTAAAGTAGATGCAGCAAAAACAACCGAAACCCTTTTAGATCGAGCAAAAACCAAACTCGGCTTCCGTGATTTACAAACCTATACCTTGCTTTTGCAAAAGCAATCCGGCGTTTTGACGCGCGAAACATCGGTTTCGCTTAAGTTGCCAGATGACCAATCGCTTGTATGGAGTTCTCATGCTGGCTCATTACCGGGGCTTGATATTGTGGTACCAAATGCCACCGATGCCTTTTTGCGCTTTATTCTAGAACGTCAAACACCTTAGTATGACAAAAGAAGAAACGCCAAAAAAGAAAAAGCATAAGGTTGTGCATAAAAAGCCGATTACTGAAGAACAGCAACTCGAAGAAAAACTCATCGAAGAAGGATTGCATGCGATTTACGGCGACCATAAAGTCGATTTCACGAAATTAGATCGGTCGCGTTCGTGGATAACGAATTTGCTTCTTACGCTTGTTTCCGTCCTCGCTTTGCTTTCTGTTGTCGGCTGGGGTGGATTTTATGCGTATACAACCTATTTTGCGTCGAATTCAACCGGTCATTTTACGGTTAGCATTGAAGCACCGACCGAAATTCCAAGCGGAAGCGAAACAAGTTTATTGATTCGCTATAAAAATCCAAGCAATGTCCCACTTGCTCGATTAATGCTCGATATTCGCCTACCTTCTACCTTTGAAGTCACAAGCTTTACTCCACTACCAAGTAATCAAGAAGAACGTATTTGGGAAATCGGTTCGCTTGCAGCAGGAAGCGAAGCAACTATTCGTATTGATGGTATTTGGACTGCAGCCATTCCCTCTTCTTCGCCCGTACAAGTTTTTGCCACCTATCGCCCCGCAAATTTCAATGCGGATTTTCAAGATATTCAAACGGCTTACATTACAACGCTCCAAAGTAAACTTGAAACGACACTTATTGCTCCAGAAGAAGGACGATCTGGCGAGGCACTCGACTACACGTTGACCGTGACCAATACGTCGAGCGTAGCGCAAAAAAATGTCGAAGTTGCTCTTGCTATTCCCGAAGGATTTTTTCTTGACGCAAGCGAACCAGCGCTCGAAGCAGGTAAACCATCGGTTTGGTTGATTGAAGAAATTGCCCCGCAAACAAGTACAGAGATTACATTTACCGGCTCATTCGCCTCAAATGCAAGCGGGTTTCGTTATTTCGATGTAAAAACGTCGCTAATTGCAGAAGACCGATCACTTTTACAATTAGCAACTACAGCATTCACCGATGTGATTCAAACTGGGCTTTCCTTGCAACTTGTCGCAAATGGCTCGGCAAGCGACGCCACGTTAAACATGAATGATCAATTACGACTTTCGATTGCTGTAGAAAATACCGGGGAATCCGAGCTAGAAGATTTAGAACTCGCGCTTGATTTTGAAAGCGATAAAGCCATTCCTGTGCGTTGGGCCGATGCCGATTTAGCAGGTGGAACAAGAACGGGTAATAAAATTACGTGGAAGCCTATTCTTGCTACGCCACTTCCAGCAAAAGAAAAACACACTCTGCACTTAGTCCTTCCACTTCAAGCAAATATTACTGCCGCGCTCGCTGATGCATTTACCGTTGTTGCGTCGAGCACGAGCCAATCGAGCCTGATTCGTTCCACGCCACTCGCTATTTCAATCAATACGGAAGCGGCATTTAGTGCTGAAATGCGCTACTATTCGCAAAACGGTGCGCCACTTGGAAGTGGACCTTTACCGCCAACCGTTTCACAACCCACCACCTTTATTGCTTTTTGGCGCATAGAAAACGCTTTGCATGACTTAGAAAACATTGAAGCAAAAGCGGTATTGCCACCAAATGTTGAATTCGATAATCAAATCGGTTCCGATTTAGGAGATGTACGATTCGATGCCTCAACCCGCACGATTTCTTGGATTATTCC
>CAYZYJ010000016.1:0-11293 GCA_964482565.1 uncultured Gammaproteobacteria bacterium | reverse complement strand
GTCAAAATCACCCCAACGAGCGATCAAGTAGGACGATTCGTAAAACTCCTTTCCGGCACCTCATTCCGAGCAACCGATGCCACCACAAAAGCCATTTTACAACGCGCTACCGACACGCTCGACTCGGAATTACCAAACGATCAAGACGCCCAAGGTTTCGGCGCTGTAGTAGAGGAATAGGTGGAAAAGATTTAGGGAATTAAAAAATGACCTTTCAAAGGGTCATTTTTTAATTAGTACTTAATTAATATCCAGATCTCTCATATCTAGCGCGTTGTTGAGAATAAAATTCTGTCTGTTTATCCTCAAGATCTCGTGACAGTAAGATCCGATAATCTGAATCTGATTGAAGAGTTCTGGACAACTCTAAAAGAGATTCAATCTTTTCATAATCTAGTGGTATTCGTAAGGCAAAATCAATAAAAGTTTGATGTTTTTCAGGGTTAGCGATCAATTCATTTCTTAGTGCTGAAAATAGTAACTCTGCAGGTATTTGTGCCAACTCAATCAACTCTAAAGCAGCTTTTTCGCTCTCCGGACTATTCATCCACCCCAACATACACTCAACGGCATATATAACACTCTGCGCCTGAAATATCTCTGGAGTTACATGAAAATGCTCTTGAAATTTTTTCACATCTTCTAAACTTCCCGTAATGAGCTTGGAACCATTCGGAACGTCAATAGGGTGACCTCCTAGTAATCCTGCGTATGCCTTCTCTACAAGCTCCTTAAATTGAGGCCGAAGAACATTCCAATCTTCCAATGTAATCCGTCCATTTTCAATATCTTTTTTCGCATAATCCGGTATTAATTCTTGTTCTAAATCTTGATCATATAAATACTCAGGCCCTACAGGAAAACGCTCTACTAAAGTCCAGAACGCCTTTTGCTTATCTGGGCTTGAAAATTTTTCATTTCTCATTAACGAAATACGCGCACGTCTTAAAGTACGTTCTAAATTTTCGCTCGCAAGATATACTTCCTCTTGTCCGAATTTTTCAATCAATAAATCAAAATCCTCAAAATCAGCCTGTACTAATGCGGAACCATAAGCACCCATCAAGATTTTATTATCCTCGGCAAATCCCAATGAATCTATTGAAAGACGGTGAGTCTCGATAATAGAAAAAGCTAACCGAATATTCCCTGAATTAAACATCAATAGAGCATTATCTCTTGCTACAGATTGAAGCTCTTCGCTCATCAAAAATTCCTTATCGATGCCAGCATAAGCTAACAGCTCTTCAACATTATCAATATAGGCCCAACGTAGCTTGTCTTTAAGATATACTTCTACGCTTTTACGTAAATTCTCTGGTGAATACCCTCTTTGTTTATATAGTTCAGTGTAAGGAATCGGCTGTCGAGAATCTCGAGCGATGTGCTTTAATAAGTTGTTTAAGCTCTCAGAGCGCGCTGGTTCATTCTCAATCGTCTCATTTGAGTTACGGGCATTTCCAGTCTCATTATTTTTCATATCATCAAATTAAATTTCTTACATAGCATTTATCTTACTTACTTACTTACTTACTTACTTACTTACAAATATCGCATGTGGATAATATTGACCTCTCAGAATGAAAGTGCTAGGGTTGCGTGTCGTCCTTTCACATGGAGGTCATATGCGTCATTCAGAGACTACCCTGCGTCAATCCTTCTTCAAGGCACTGGCCCTTCTTGGCCCCACCCTACTCCTCTTCATTCCGATTGCGTACAAGTACAAATCCTTCCAAGAGAAAGAGGTTCAGCGTGCCAAGGAAGTCACGGCCCAAAAAGAGCGGAGCGCAAAGCAGGCTATTGAAGCGAAGCGTCATTGGCCACTACCACCGCTCCCTCGCATCTCGGTACATAAAGAACCCCCAACCGCGCCACGTCTTCCCTACGTCATTCAGCGTCAGGATAAGTTCATGTGGAGCGTTAGTGAGCGTTTGCGCCTACTGGTTCAACAACACCCGGTCCTCGAGATTCGTGAGGATTTCGATCGTCTCATCGCAGACGGATCGATTGCGCTCGAGTTCATCCATAACCGGAACGGAGCGAACGCAGAATTCTCCGTTGTGCCGATAGATAATATTGTCAGCTACTCAGACATCGAGATTCCAGCAGATCGCAAGGTTCAGCCAGTCTTGTCACTCGACATCACCTGGATCTCCACAATCAAACAGGAAGACGCGCTCTTCGCTCAACTTGTCGTGTACCACGAATACCAGCATTACAAACAATGGTCAGCAAGCGTCGATTTAGACCGCAAACACTGGGAAAAAACCGAAGTCCCTGAAAGGACTCAGGAAAGCGCATGCGCTCACATGTGGCAGGCGGAATCCGATGCCTATGCGGCTGAATGTCGCATAGCATGGGATTGGGGGATGCCCTTCATGCTCGGCAATCTGTGCGCCTATGTAGATACGCAAGCTTGGGATCAAGCACTGTTCCACGACTTGTACAATGGGAGCTCGTCGCGCGCGAAGACGAGTTGCGGAAAGGTTTGGGCGACACTGGCCCGCCACCCATACCCAGAAGTCTACTAGCACACGTTTCTCGACTCTCATGCCACCAACAGGCCCCTTAGTAAGCATCTGCTGAACGGGGGTCTTTGTATTTTTATACGAAGACAGGGGATGGTTCATTCAGAATGCTATCGTAAAATAGTCCTCAAACATTGACAAAACCCCTATTTCGTGGTACTATAACCCGTCGTAAAAACGACACGATTCCAAACAAAAACGGGCAAATACTGCCCAAAAACACCACAGGAGGCCCCAATGGCCAAGTTCTTTTTCCCCATGTTCGCCCTGTTCACCATCCTCGCGCCCAAGGCGCAAGCGCAGGACCCGCAAGGGCTGCCCGTCTTCGTGCCGGTGGCGCAGGACATCGCGCTCCTGCCCGGCAATTGCTGGCTCTCCGCCCCTCCTGGGTGGGAACAGCATGCCTGGCGAGTAACCATCCACAACCAATCGGCCGTGCCGATGGTCGTGGACATCGGTGCACGTCGGCAACAGGTGATGGTACCGCTCCCCGGAACCATCGGATTCGCCCCGCGCATGACCCCGGTAACGGTCAACGGTGCACAGCACCGTTACTCGCCGCTCATGCCGGGCGAAAGCTGTTTCGCCCTCATGGAACGCGAGCCCGAGGCTTCGGCATTCGTCCCCGTCACCGCGTGGGGATTGAGCCAGGTCGGCCCCCAAGGCCCCGAATTCTTTTCCGGGCAAGAACAGGTGGTTCACACCGACTACCGCCTCAGCGGCCGGTCGGTGAAACGCGACATTCGCGCAGTGAGTCGCCACCCGCAAGGGACGCAGGTGAAAGTCCTGCGCAGCGAAATCTAACGTCCACCCCTATGCAAATCCACCTCGCGTGGCCTCATGTATACGGGGTGGTTTTGTTTACCTCCCTATTTTTCTCAAAACTCGCATTGCTTCAAACGCAGAGTACAATCCTTTTTTCACAGGTAATTCAAATGCTCCGGGCATTGCTAAAAGACTTCCACCATAACTTTCTTTATACCGACTTATTCCTTTCCACGGGTGGTTTTCTGGCGCACCCTCGGGCGCTACTCCCCAAAAATCAAATGTGCGTAACCCTTGCGCTTTCGCGTCCATAATCAAAAAATCATGCAAGGCATATTGCGCCATCACATTACGGTGCACGTTTCCTGTGGCGCCGTGCAAATATGTACGAGTCCCCGCAAAATCCATCACCATATTCGCAGCAATTGGCCTCCCTTCATAAAACGCCATAGCAAGCCGAGCCGAAATCTGTTCGCCCTGTACAGTTTCTAAAATCTTTTTGTAATACGACGGCGCGTGCGCTTTAAAATGATCTCGTGTACTTGTTTGTTCCATTAATCGCACAAAATCACCAAAATACTCTGCATCAACAAAGCGTGTTTCCACCCCTTTTTTATTTGCCAGCCGAATATTGTAGCGCGTTTTCGGTTTCATTTCAGCATAAATTTCCTCTTCCGATCGTAAAAGCGAAATCACCCGCGTTACCGACGGTTGCACATCTTTTACTTGTTTCGCCTTAATCGCCACATTTGGTTCCACGCGTAAAAAGACGGCATTCTGTACTTTTTGTTTTAACCCTTCGGTCAATTCTTCACTTCGCGCACCAATTGGCCCTTTTGGAACATAGGCAAAAGCAAACCCTGCCGTAAGCGGCATATAAATCACTTGTGCCAAACCCGTTTGCAAATCAACTCGTTCTACACGCCGCCCAAGCGACGCCTGAAAATCGCCCCATTCATACGTTTGTAAAAACCCGCCAAACGTAGGTAATTGTGTGCTTAATTGCTCATTCCAATTATTTGCATCCATATTATCGAGACAATAATTTTAATGCATAGCGCAAACGTGCTTCTGCAGAATTCCCTTCGAGGTGCTGTATTATCCCATCAATATCGCGCTTCGTGTACCCAAGCCCCATTAAGGCGTCTGTTATTTCTACGTCCTCCGTATTCGCAGGATTTTCTTCTACAATCACGCCCTTCAATTCTAAAATAATTTTTTGTGCCGTTTTCTTCCCTACTCCTGGCAAACTCGTTAAAAACGAAATATCACCAATTAGGATTCTACGAGCGATTTCATTATAGTTACCGGCATTTAAAATCTTTTGTGCTAACTTTGGGCCAACGCCGTTAATTTCTATCATTCTTTCAAAAAATCGTTGCGTTTCTTTGTCTTTAAAGCCAAATAATTCACGGTGGTCTTCACGAATCTTTTCGAAGAGGAAAAGGGTGATACTTTCACCAATTTGCGGTAAAACACCAACAGGAAACACTTTAAAGCCAATTCCTTGATTCACAATTAGGCAAGAATCATTCTCTACCGCCAATACCTTTCCTTCAATATATGCCATCATAGTAGGTTCACTATCTCATGCGCTCGCTTGCCCGTCAAAACGATTTCGAGCGTCTTGAATACGTTTTTCCATTTCGCTTGTTGCGTCACCAAAATCGGCAGAAACATGTTTTCCTGCCACAAGCGCATGAATACGTGTCATAATTGCGCCTCGTTCTTTGCCAAAAGGGGTTTTTAACAAACTAAAAACCGATTCACCATCGAGTTTCGCCTCGGTCATAATGCGGCGAAAAGTTATTTCTTGCGTATCGGATTCCTTTTGCAAACGTTTTGCATGTCGTTCAGGGATAGCCCATTCTTCGCAGCTCAGAAAATGTAAACTCGGTTCGAGTAGAGCTCGAAATACACCCGTTTCATAATGCAAAGACCCGAAAAACGTGTCCAAAAAGAGCGTTGCAAAAATTAATGAAAAAACGCGAGAAGAATCTATTCCCGCTTTCTTTGCCCGATGTTCAATCACTTTCATGCAGGTTGGATGTTCTTCGCCTTTAAACCATTCCACATGATCCATGTGATATTTCAGCAAAAAGAGGAGTTCCTGCTGTTCTGAATCGGTTAACCGAAACGCGGTAAAAACGTTTTTAAGTATTTCTTGCTTTGAAGGCTGAATCATTTTTTCCGCATGTTGTGGGTAATGCGTATGGATTTCATAAGCGTCAAAAAATCGTGCGCCGAGTTCATGCCGTTTGAGCGTGGGGTGCAAAATCGCAAATGCGCGCAATAATTTGCTGTATAGTCGACGCTCTTCGGCGCTTGCATGCGCTTTTACGCGATGTTTATGTTGAATGAATCCTTCCCTTGCGCCTTTTGAAGCTTGTGGCGCATCGAGTACCAAACATTCTGGTTTCGCTGCATCATGCAATAAAATAAAGGCGATTAACAGAGGTGATTCCTGACGCAATGTTTCTTGTAATTCCAAAAAAGCCAATGCGCGAGATTTTTCACGTGCAATTTCTTCGATGCTAAAAAGACTTTCGCCATCACGAATCGCAAAAAAACCTGTTAAAGCACGTAATATGTGATCTTCTAAAAAAGGCCCTTCCCCATGCCAAGGCGGAGATTGAGGTGTATTTCCCGCCTCATGAAGTGAAGGAATATGAGATTTCCCAAAGGCAAACGCCTCACAAGCTACCGAACAGGCTTGTGAAGAAAGATGTTTTTCCATCCAGGGAAGAAAGTACTGTGTTTCTAACTTAGGCATATTTTTGCGTCGCCGAAATGCGTGTCGGTTCTGCAAAACGCCAAGATTGTTCAAATAAGAGGCGCATAGTTTGCGCGATCACTGGATTTTCCAAAATCACGACGTCAATGGCGCCACTAAAATTTACGAAAGCCACACGATCTTCGTAAATCCATACAACACCTTCAAAAGGCGAGGCGTCTTTTAAGCCGCGGTATTTAGTATTTGGACGAATATTGCGAATTGCACCTTTATGCAAAACACGAATAGGAATTTTCTGATACGCAGTCGAGGAACGCAAAAGGAGTAATTCCTTAGAATCGACATGCGAATACACTTGATCGGCATCGGCGAATTCTAAAATTTCTTTCGCTCCTAAAATGGTTGCATCACGAAACAAGGCTTCTAGCCCAGCAATTCCCTGAAAATGCCGAACTTGTGGCTTATCTTTTACCTGCAAAGAACGCAATTCCGGAATATGGCGCTTGAACGTCGAAAATTGTTCTTGCATTAAGGTGAGCCTATTTTTGAAATAGGTTTGCAACTTATCTGGATCTTCGGCACTAAAAAACGTTTTCTTCCCTTGTAAAAATGTGCTCGCTAACGCCTTTTCTTGGAGCGAATGAATGATGTCGTACGCGGCGGTACGTGAAATATTTGCCGTTCGCGCAATATTTTGCACGCTTTCAGGCCCAAGCTCGAGCATCGCAATGTACACGCGTGCTTCGGTTTCTGTGAGCCCTAATTCTTCTAAGGCAATTTTGATTGCAGGCATCTCCATATATTCTATTTTACAATGACGTCGAGTACTTCGTCTAATGTTGGCGTATTCCCCGTTTCAGAAACATAGCCCCAGCAGCGTTCTTTTCCAAAGGTAAATCCACCAAATGCATCGAATAACTTTTGTGCTCGTGCCGTTTCTTGTACGTAAATGCGTCTATTCCCTTGAACAAGAATTGTTTCCGGTGGGTCGGCAGGGTAAGCATCGAAGACAAAATAACTAATGGCGTCGCGCACACTTACTCTGCTTTCATCGCTCACAAAAATCAAACGCCCATCTCGTTCTTCGCGATTGCGCCATAATTCAAGTGCAAGACGTTCTTCTCGTTTTCGCCTATCAGGGTCAAGCCCGCGCTGCATTTCTTTATATGCCAAAACGATGTCGTTTTTTTCGCTTTCGGCAAACCCTTCTTCACTTAATTCCCATAAAAACCCCCGATCAATCGCGCCAACGCCTCTTACTAAGATGGGAGAAATACCAACACTATTCAACTCTTCATCTGAAATTTGAAAATAACTCACGAATTGCTCAATCGAACTTTGGTCTTTCATGCGATTAATATATTCGTAACGATGATGATCGATAATCACCAAATCAAACCCCGCCTCTTCAAGCGATTGCTCCATGCTAATACTTGGTAATTCTACAATTACCACGGTTTTTGCGACGCGATTAATATCGTATAATCGGGAAATTAAATCGATTTCCTGATCAAGCGTTCCGCCATGTCGTTGTGCTGAACGTAAAAACGGAACCCCTAGCGCTTTTGCGATTTTTAAAATCAGAATGGATTCCGGATCGTTTGCCGGACAAATAAGAATATGGTCGTTTGCGTTTCGCATGGCTACATCATACCAAAAATAAAAAAACGAGCCGAGAGAAAAAGGCAATGCCTAATCTCCCGGCTGTACATCCCATGCACGGTAGCGATATTCTGCCACTTCGCCACGCTCCATGACGGTAATGATGATGAGTTTCGATGGCTCATCTGTTTCCACGTTTACGATTGACCGCGACACCCATCGATTGCCCTTGCGTACATAGTCCTTGCGTTGCCCGTTTTTGTGCACGGATCGCAAGAACGGCTCGTTGATGTCGGTGAGGCAAATGTCTTCGCGACGCTCACCTTTTTCGACAATGATGCAAGTATGCAAGTGCCCGCGTGTGGCGTAGGTGATTTCCCAGCCAGCGCGGCGTGGAAACGTTTTATGAGCGCAACCAGAAAGTGCGATAAGCGCGATAAGGACGTAGGTTTTCATTCTGCCTCCACCTTTATATCATCACAGAAAATGGCTAAGGTCAACTAAAATCCAATCCAAAAATCCTTTTCATAAACACGGAAGGAATCACTTTGTGCCACTGTTTCATCTTTGTCGAAACGGATGTCCCGAGCAAGAACCGCCTGCATTAACCCTTGTTTTGACGCTTCCACTAGCACAGCCATATCGTTTTCTTGCGACCAAATAACAAGGTCAATACGATCTTCAATCGTTAATCCAGCCTTTTTGCGCAAAGTATTTACTCGACGAGTGATTTCGCGAATAATGCCTTCATGCATCAATTCGCTCGTCAACGTTGCGTCAATTGCAACCTTTAATGCATCACCCTTTTCAACCGTTCCCGATTTAATATTCGTTTCTTCTAAAATTTGTGCGAGAATGCCATGGTGAATTTCCCCACTTGGCGTAGAAATTTGCACCGAGGCAAGAGCTTGCTTTACCGCACGACCCACTTCTTCGCGCGCATCTAAAATACGGCTCACAATAGCTCGTGCTTCACCCATTTCGTCAAGAATTTGTGTATTCGTTTCTACGCTGTCTGGCCACATTTCCAAATGCACCGAAAGGCGTTTTTCGCTTCCCAAAAAATCACCCTGCACTTCTTGATACATCATTTCCGCCAAAAATGGCATAAATGGCGCAATCATTTTTGCAAACGTTTCGAGTACCACGCGCAACGTAGCAATCGCTTCTTGTTTATCGTTCCCATCAACCTTGAATCGGTTACGACTTCGACGCACATACCAGGTAGATAAATCCGTCACGAATGGTTGCAAAACACGCGCTGCGCCAGATAGGTCGTAGCGGTCGAGGGCGATAGTTTCTTCTTCAAGGGTTTGATTCAAGCGCGCCAAAATCCATGCATCGAGCGGATGTTCCCCACTTGGCGTTCGAGCATCATCGGCGGATTTGTAAAGCGTGTAAAAAGCCATCACATTGCGAGCAATGGTAATGAACTTTTTCGCTACTTCATGAACATCTTTTTCGGCAAAGTTCAAATTCTCGGCACGCACTACGGGACTCGCCATTAAGTAATAACGCACCGCATCTGCCCCGTATTTTGCCAAAATCTCGTTTGGATCTGGGTAATTCTTCAACCGTTTACTCATCTTTTTTCCGTCTTCTGCAAGCACAATGCCGTTCACGACCACATGCTTGAATGCAGGCATATCAAAAAGCGCATTCGCTAACACATGAAGTGTGTAAAACCATCCACGTGTTTGGTCTTGCCCTTCTGCAATAAATTCCGCTGGAAAACCATGTTCAAATACGTTCGTATTTTCAAATGGGTAATGTAATTGCGCATATGGCATAGCACCTGATTCAAACCAGCAATCCAAAACCTCAGGAACACGCGTAAACGTTTTTCCATTTCGCACAATCGGCATGCCGTCAACAATATGTTTGTGAAGATTATCAATCTTTTCTACGCCTGTAAGATTTTGTAATTCCTCAATAGAACCAATACAGATCAATTCACCGTCTTCACTTTTCCAAATCGGAATCGGTGTTCCCCAAAAACGACTGCGCGAAACCGCCCAATCACGCGCTCCTTCAAGCCATTTTCCAAATCGACCATCTTTCATATGGCCTGGCATCCAATTAATTTCCTGATTGGTTGCAAGTAATCGATCTTTCAACTCAGTTACGCGCACAAACCAAGAACTTGCCGAATAATTCAAAAGCGGTGTATCGCATCGCCAGCAAAGTGGATAGCTATGCGTTATTTTTTCTTTTGCGAATAATTTTCCTTTATGCGCCAACCATTTTATGATTTCCAAATCAAAACTCATGGAATCATCTTTTGCTTTTACTGGTTTTCCCTCAACGTTATAGCCTTCGTTTTGCAATGGCTCTTCTACTTCGCGCACCAAATGACCATTTACCCCAATATGCATAATCGGTGCCACGTTTTCTTTTTCGGCTAGCGCTTTGTCGTCCTCACCAAATCCTGGAGCAATATGCACAATTCCAGAACCTGTTTCTAAGGTTACAAAATCCCCTGCTACTACACGAAATGCATTTTCGTGATGCGCAAAATAAGGGAAAAGCGGTTCATACGTCGCACCAAGCAAGGCATTTCCTGTTATTTCTTCTACAATATTATACGTCTTACCTTTAAATACTTCTTCTACGCGGTCTTTCAATACAATCAAACGTGTGCCTTCGTGCTCCACAACCACATAGGTAAAATCAGGGTTTACGGCAAGTAAAACATTACCGGGAAGCGTCCACGGTGTTGTTGTCCATGCAATCATTTTTGCGTCTGTATACGTTCCACTCGTAAGCGTAAACGTGACATAAACAGAAAAATCTTTTACATCTGCATAATTTAAGTTCACTTCAAAATTTGAAAGCGCCGTTTCGCAACGTGGACAAATATGCATGGCTTTTCGGCCTTCATAAATCAACCCTTTTTCGTAAAGCGTTTTGAACACCCACCACAATGATTCCATGAACGGCGTGTCCATGGTTTTATACGCGTTTTTCATGTCGACCCAACGACCAATGCGATTTATGGTCGTTTCCCATTCCGCTGCATAGGTTAACACTTCGGAATGGCAAGCATTATTAAACTGTTCAATGCCAAAAGCCTCAATCGCTTTTTTACTCCCAAGATCAAACTTTTTCTCCACAATATTTTCAATCGGCAATCCATGACAATCCCATCCCCATGTGCGGTTTACGCGGTACCCCTTCATGGTGAAATAACGCGGCACCACATCTTTCATGACACTTCCAACAATATGCCCATAATGCGGTGTTCCTGTTGCAAATGGTGGACCGTCATAAAAAACATACAACTTTCCTTCTGGTCGTGTGGTAATGCTTTTTTTAAAAACGTCATGTTCTTTCCAAAATGCCAAAACATCTTCTTCGTGATTGGCGTGCGATTTTTGTGGATTTAAGGCCATACAAACAATGATTTTGAGGGTTTCACTCGCCTGAGAGTACCAATTGAGAGGCGTATTGGCAAGCAAAATCTGGTATACTGAAAACGTATGAAAAGAACGGTTTATTTAGGCGCCGACCACGCTGGTTTCGCCCTCAAAGAACAGATGCGTGAACACTTAGAACAAAAGGGATTTGCCGTAGAAGATTTAGGTGCACATTCTTTTGATCCAAATGACGACTACCCGTATATTGCGGAATCTGTTTCAGAAGCCGTCCTTAAGCATAAACAAGC
>CAYZYJ010000015.1:9340-16168 GCA_964482565.1 uncultured Gammaproteobacteria bacterium | reverse complement strand
AATGCTTTTTGCACAATCCATGCACGGAATGTTAAAGCGATTTCTTCACCCTTTGCTTTAAATGCCTGCGCTGTGCCACGTTCTTGTAAATTCTTAAAAACCGAATCCAACCCTTTTGCAAGCATTTTTTCTATTGATTTGAGTTTTGGATCCTCTACTTTAGGTGGCGCTTCAACGACAACCAGTTCTTCCGCCGGTTTTGCGATTGCTGCAGCTTCGAGCAATTCTTGTTCGACTGCGCCAAATTCAGGATTCTGAACTTCGGTGCCTTCTATTTCCTTATTCCCCTCTCCTATTTCTACTTCTTGTGATCCAACGTCAAGATTAGGAGGCAATTCTCCCCCTAATGTTTCCTCTAACTTTCCTAATTCGATAGCCATGTAGCTATTTTATCACACTCGCTCGACGCTCACGCAATACTTGTCCACTTGCCGTATCTTTTACGTCAAATCCAAGTTGCGCAATTTCCTCGCGCAACTTATCAGACTCCGTAAAGTCCTTATTCTCCCTTGCACTAGCACGTTTTTCTAGTAATACTTGCACTTGTGGCGTTGCAATAATTGGTTGCGCAATAAAATCGGCAATCCCTAAACCAAGCACCGCATCAAATCGCGCCAAACTTGCTGATTTTGTTGATTCCGCACATGTTGAATCAAGCATTTCAAACATCACTGCAAGCGCTTGCGGCGTATTTAAATCATCATTCATGGCATTCAAAAAGCGTGCTTCAAATTCCTCGCATGCGCCATCACCAACTGGTAATTCGCGTGCCAAATCCCACAATTTATACAAGGCATTCTGCGCTCCTTCTAACGCTTCAAAACTAAAATTCAACGAAGAGCGGTAATGCGCCTGCAAACATAAATAGCGATAGCTAAGTGGGTGAAATCCTTTTTCTTCTAAATCCGCCAAGGTATATAAATTCCCCAAGGATTTACTCATTTTGCCACCGTCCACGGTAAGAAAATCATTATGCAACCAATAACGCGCTTCTAATTCGCCCGTCGCGCCTTTGGTTTGTGCTAATTCATTTTCGTGGTGAACAGGAATATGGTCGATGCCGCCCGTATGAATATCAAACGGTACACCAAGGTATTTTGCACTCATTGCGGAACATTCCAAATGCCAACCTGGAAACCCTGCTCCCCAAGGCGAATCCCAAATCATTTCTCTTTTTACGTCATGTGCAAATTTCCACAAGGCGAAATCGGTAAGTGATCGTTTTTCACCAAGGTCAATACGTGCGCCGGCTAACTTTTCCTCGGCTTTTTGCCCCGAAAGCTTGCCATAATCTGGCAATTTTTCTGTATCAAAATAGACCCCATCGCTCGTAGTGTAAGTAAATCCATTTTTTTCTAATTGTTCAATCATGGCAATTTGCTCGGCAATATGTTCGGTTGCACGTGGGTAATTGGTTGCCGGTAAAATATGGACTTTTGTAATGTCGGCAAAAAAGGCTTGCGTGTAAAATGCGGCAATATCGTAAGCGGTTTTTCCTTCGCGTCGCATAGCAACAAGCATTTTATCTTCGCCTTCGTCGGCGTCGCCCGTTAAATGGCCAACGTCGGTAATATTCATAATGAAGGTCACCTCAAAGCCATTGTATTGCAAAGTGCGGCGCAAAATATCGGAAAAAATAAAGCTGCGTAAATTCCCAATATGAGCGAACCAGTAAACCGTTGGGCCACAAGCGTAAATACCAACACGATTTGGAATCAACGGAATAAACGCTTCTTTTTTGCGGGTCAGGGAATTTTCAAAATGAATAGGCATAGATGCAGGTAATACCCCCGTTTTACCATAAAAAGCCTCCATGTGGAATGCCTTTCCCAATTCATTCCACGTGGGGCTTTCTTGGAGCGAATCTTAGCGAACAGGAATCGCTTCACGATCGACCAATTCTAGAAGCGACTGTTTTACTTCGCTTGTTAAATTCGACTCATCAATCCATACACGCATGAAGTCCTGTTTGTTACGTTTTGCCACCACCTGACTCGCTGGAAGCAAGGTTACATCCCATGTCATCACCTCTTGATCCATTGGTTTTACCTGATTTACACGCGCCAAATCCATCACTAAAAACGCTGCTTCATACGATTGTGTTAACCCATCTTGCGAGGTTTTTGTAATCACAACCGGAATCAATTGCTTATTCTGCGCTAATTCTAAAAACCTTTCATAACGATTCTGCTGTACTGAAAGCCTATCCACAATTTCAGGACGAGATTTTACTCCCACCGCTTCACGAAGAGATCGTTCCAAATGCGCATCGATTTCCGCAACAAGTGCTGGCGGTAATTCTTGGCGTACCAAATACTCTTCCCCTTCACTCAATCGACGATTCGCCATTTTCAAATAATACCGTGCTTTTCGTTCAGGCGTTGTGGCAAATCGCTCTTCTAAACCCTCAATTCCCTGCTTCACTTGGTAAAGCGGATGGTCGATTACGATTGCAGGCGACGCATACGCAAATGCACCTGTGCCTGTTGCCACAAATAAACAAATCACCGCCACAGGAACCAAAACAAATTTATAAAACACGACTGGCGTATCGCCTTGTGAAATAAGTTCGGCTTCCAATTTATAGCGTAAACATTGTTTGAATCGCTTCGATGGCGCTGAAGATCTATACAGACTGTTGAATTGTTTCTTGATTTCTCGCATAACGAGGCATGAGAATTTTTTTGAGCTTTTGCAATGCTCGATGTGTTTTGATACGTACCGCTCCTGCTGATTTCCCAGTTTCAAGTGCCATTTCTTTATACCGATACCCTTCTAAATACTTCATTTCAACAAGTCGCCGTTCTGATTTTGTGAGCTGGCGTAATGCGAGGCGTAATTCTTCGGCATCATTTTGCAAAAGCGTTAACTCCGAACCATTCGAACCTTCGAGGTGATAAGCGTGATCTTCAATGTCTTCACTTACCTTTCGGTCGCGGTAAAAATTTGCTAAGTGATTTTTTGCGATGGTAAGAATCCACGCCTTTTCGCCACGCGCCGGATCGTACGAATCAAAGTGCTTTAATGCTTTAATAAAGACCTCGCTCGTTAAATCTTCGGCTATCTCGGTTTTTTGCCCAACTCTAAAATAGATGTACCGATACACCATGTCGACATTCTTTTTGTAAAAAGCCCGCATCCGCAATTTACGCATAGGCAATAATTAATACCCGAAACTAAATGATACGTTACAACCGTAAGGAATTACGCATCGCCTTTCAAGAAAAGCAAGGTAAAAATCGGCAAGGTGAACCAAAGATTACTCCAAGGTTGGCGTAAAAAGACGGTTTGGGTAGTTGTGGATAAGTCGGATTGCAACTCAGTCGGCAAAAGCCCGAGAACAATAAAAATGAATGCACCAGAAAAAATCACCGCAAATACCAGATTTTCCCATCCACTCGGCACAACGCTTGGTTCAAAAAACCCATTGCGTAATTGCAAAATGGCAAAAAGAGCAATAAGCACAATAAAAAGGAGAAGCTGGATGTGATGCGACGCAATTCCTAAAAACGCAATATCACTCAAAAAGGGTAAAAACACCAAAGTCGCCGCTGCCAAATACAGCGAAAGCGTCAGTATAACGCCATGATCTTTGCCGACCGTGAACAAATACAATAAAACACCACAAAAAATACCTGCAAAAAAGAAGAGGTCGAAGTTTACAAATAGCCCTTCTAAATCAGTAAGCACTTTTAATACTGAGTCCATGGCTATAGTATATCATTAAACTCGCAAATCTAATTCTTCGAGCAAACGCTTTTCTGCGCGTGATAATTTCTTTGGCGTTATGATTTCAATAACAACGTAATGATCGCCGCGTCCGCGTGGTGTTTGCACGCCCTTGCCTCGAAGGCGCAATTTTTCTCCACTTTGAATTCCTGCCGGAATCTTTAGTTTTACCTTACCGTCTACCGTGTCGGTTTCTACTTCGTCGCCAAGGGCAGCTTGGGTAAATCCGATTTTTTGTACGCTATAAATGTCGTCGTCTGCCCGTTCAAAACGAGGGTCGTTTTCGACAAAGATTCGTACGTACAAGTCGCCGTTTGCGCCACGCGCGCCAATGGATTCACCCTCGTTACGAACACGCATCTTCATGCCATGCTCGACGCCAGGTGGAATAGAAACGCGCAAGGTGCGTTTACCATAGGCTAATCCAGAACCAGAACAAGCAGTGCATTTTACTTCTGGGATTTCGCCATTTCCACTACACGTACCACAAGTTACGCGCGTTTGCACATTTCCAAACATGGTACGTTGCATAATTACTTTTACGCCGTTTCCACCACAATCACCACATTTTTTTAATCCTTTTCCTGGCTCGCCACCATTCCCCGCACATCGTTCGCACTTATTATTTTTTGAAACCGTTAATTCTTTGTCAGCGCCAAAAACCGATTCTTTAAATGAAAGTTTTACATCAACCTGAATATCGTTTCCTTGCGCCTGCCTTGCGCCGCCACCACCAAAACCACCGCCGCCAAACATGCCGCCAAATAAATCACTCAAATCTTCAAAATGCATTCCTTGGCCACCACCAAAACCACCGCCCGGGAATCCGCCCGCGCCGTCGAATGTGCTGCCGTATTGGTCGTATTGTTGGCGTTTGGTTTCATCGCCAAGAACTTGGTAGGCTTCGTTGATTTCTTTGAACTTTGCTTCGTCGCCGCCTTGCTTGTCGGGGTGAAGTTCATGGGCCTTTTTGCGAAAGGCTTTTTTGATTTCATCTTTATTCGCCCCCTTTTCAACGCCAAGTATTGAGTAATAATCTTTTGACATAGTTAATCCTTTTTCACCACCTTCGCATCAATATCTACGATTTTATCTTTTGCTTTACGGGTCATTTTTCCCCAAAGGAGATTTCGGATTGCCGGAATCGACAATACCGAAATCACCATAGAGATTGTTTTCAGTGTGTAGTGTAAGAAAGTGCGAAGAGATTTTCGCATATTATTCTTTCTTATCATCTTTCACTTCTTCAAATTCCGCTTCTTTTACATCATCTTTCTTCTCTTCTGTTTGCGCACCCGTTTCCGCCTGTTCTTGCTGGCTATACATTGCGGCACCAATTTTTTGCGCTACTTGCGAAAGTTCTTCACTCGCCTTTTTCATTGCTTCCACATCTTCGCCACCTGTAACCGCCTTCAATGCATCAATCTTTTCTTGAACGGCTTTTGTATCTTCTTCTGAAACCTTTTCTTTATGTTCCGAAAGCATTTTCTCGGTCGTATAAATCATGGTTTCTGCGATATTACGCGTCTCAATCAATTCCGACTTTTTCTTGTCTTCATCGGCATGATCTTCTGCATCCTTTTTCATCTTTTCAATTTCCTCTTTTGAAAGTCCGCTTGAAGCCGTAATCGTAATCTTTTGTTCTTTACCGGTTCCTTTGTCGACTGCTTTTACGTTGAGAATTCCGTTTGCGTCGATATCGAAACTTACTTCGATTTGCGGAACACCACGAGGAGCTGGAGGGATTCCCTGCAAAGAGAATTGTCCGAGCAATTTATTGTCGTGTGCCATTGGTCGTTCACCTTGGAAGACTTTAATATCGACCGAAGGTTGATTATCGGCTGCAGTAGAAAAGACCTGGCTCTTTGATGTAGGAATGGTTGTATTGCGTTCAATGAGTTTGGTCATTACTCCGCCCATGGTTTCGATTCCAAATGAAAGCGGCGTAACGTCGAGAAGCAAAACGTCTTTTACGTCGCCCTGCAAAACGCCGGCTTGCACAGCGGCACCAAGCGCCACAACTTCGTCTGGGTTTACGGAAACATTCGGCTTTTTACCGAAAAATTCTTCTACCTTTTTCTGTACGAGTGGCATGCGTGTCATTCCTCCAACCATTACAATTTGTTCGATTGCGGACGGTTGCAATTTCGCATCTTCCAATGCCTTTTTTACTGGAATCATGGTTTTTTCAACCAATGGCAACGCTAATTCTTCTAGTTTTGAACGTGTAAGCGTAAATACCAAATGTTTTGGCCCATCGCTTCCAGAAGTAATAAATGGTTGATTGATTTCGGTTTCTTGCGAAGTAGAAAGTTCGATTTTTGCACGTTCTGCAGCGTCTTTAATACGTTGCAAAGCGAGTTTATCTTGCGAAAGATCAATACCTTCTTGTTTGTTAAATTCGGCAATAATCCAATCAATAACAACTTTATCGAAGTCGTCTCCGCCAAGGTGGGTGTCGCCATTTGTAGAAATAACTTCTACCGTCCCTTCTGAAACGTCGAGCACAGAAACGTCGAATGTTCCTCCGCCCAAATCGTAAACAAGAATTTGTTCACCGGCATTTTTATCAAATCCGTAAGCAAGTGCAGCTGCGGTTGGTTCGTTAATAATTCGTCGTACCGTTAATCCTGCAATTTCGCCCGCATCTTTTGTTGCTTGGCGTTGCGCGTCATCAAAATACGCTGGTACGGTAATAACCGCTTCGGTAATGGTTTCACCTGTTTTTTCTTCGGCATCGGCTTTTAATTTTTGCAAAATCATGGCACCGATTTCTTGCGGAGTATATTCTTTATCGCCAAGTTTTACCGCAATGCCTTCACCCTTTTTTACAATTTCGTATGGCATCAATTTAATATCGCGCTGAACTTCAGGGTCGTCAAAACGTCGTCCAATTAATCGCTTTACCGAAAAGAGCGTATTCAAAGGATTGGTAACAGATTGACGCTTTGCTGGCATTCCTGTTAATCGTTCGCCTGCTTTATTTGACGCAACGATTGATGGCGTTGTGCGTGCGCCTTCTTTATTTTCTAAGATTTTTGGTTGACCACCTTCAATAATGGCCATTGCTGAGTTTGTTGTTCCAAGATCGATTCCGAG
>CAYZYJ010000015.1:0-9240 GCA_964482565.1 uncultured Gammaproteobacteria bacterium | reverse complement strand
TTTTGTTGACGACTACTTTTGCGGGGCGAATCACGAGTTCACCCATTTTCCAGCCGGTCGTGATTTCTTGCAGAATTTCTTGATCTCGCTTTTCGGGCACAGATTCTTCTTTTACCGCTTCGTGGAAATGCGCATTAAATGGTTCACCAACGGTTTTCAACGGTTCAAGGCCGAGCGAGGCAAAAACATCTTCGAATTGTTTTTTGATGAAGGAAACGCCGGTTAACCAATTCGTAATTGCTGCGTCTTCTACAGCTGGCGTATGGCGTAATGCTTCTTGAAAGTTATCCATAACCGGTAAAAGAGACTCGGCGAAATCAGCCTTGATGCGATTACGAGATTGCGCAAGCCGAGAATCCATATCGCGCTTTAAGTTTTCGTAATCGGCAAGGGCACGTTTCCACCCGCGTTCTAAATCTTCGCATTTTTGCGTTAATTCATCGCCAGAATTTGGTAAGATTTCTTCTTCGTTCAATTCGTTTTGTGTATCACTCATAATTCATCTATTCGTTCTAAGATTGTACGCGCTTCTTCGAGAAGGGCGATATTACGTTTATATTGCATGCGTTGCGGCCCAACGAGGCCAAGGACGCCGGTTATGCCATTTGGCATGGTGTATTTTACAAGGATTGTTGCCATTTGTTCCCCGAAGGGATTTTCTTGCCCAATCCAGACATGCATATCGCGATCGGCCTGTTCAAAGACTTGGGTCATGACGTCGTCGAATCGATCGATGACAGAAGAAAGTGAACGCAAGGTTTCAACGTCGCCGAAATCGGGTTTTTCAAAGAGTTTTGATATGCCCGTATAATGGCTCCAATTATTGCTGATACGCGCAAAGGCCGTTTCGCCAGAAAGCTCAACAAGCGCATGAGCAACATTTCGTGCCAAATGTTCGGCCGTTTTTTGCCCGCCTTCAATTTCTTGCAAGGGCTTATGCATGACCTTGGCGGTTTTTGGTCGTTTTAAGACGGTGAGGTAAAACCGGTACCCTTCTTCGGTTGGAATGCGGCCAGAAGATGTGTGAGGCTGGCGTAAAAAGCCTGCTTCTTCGAGTGCCATCATATCGTTGCGAACCGTTGCTGGGGACACCCCAAGTTCATACGATTCCGCAATGATTTTAGAAGCAACCGGTTCGGCAGAACGAATATATTCGTCTACCACCGCCATTAAAATATAGGCCTGTCTGCTATTGAGCATAGACAAAATAAATTAGCAGTCTAAATTGTAGACTGCTAATTTTGCTTCGTCAAGACCTTTTATTCTTTTATTCCAAATCGAGCGAAATTTTCGGGTGTTGCCAAATCCGCTTCCATCAAAAAGGCTTTAAATTTGTCGCGCAATGCCATTTTCGCTGTTTTCACTTCTTCTTTTTCAAGCTTTCCAGATTCTGCTTTTGCGCGCAACTCTTGTAATTCATTTTTGAGTTCTACGGCTCGCATTTGCAATTCTGCCGTTTTAAACCCGCCAAACTGATTTTCTTCGGTTTCTGTTTCGCTTTCAGCTTCTTGATTTGTCGCTTCATTTTTTTCAACCTCAGTCTCTCGATTCCCTCCAATTTGTGCCATTACTGCATCGGCAATATCAACGTTCCCTGCCTCTTCTACTACTTTTCCCCGGACTCCTGCGATAACCTCGTCAATCTTCTCAGCAATTGCATCAGGCTTCCCATCTGCAACGCCAAAACGATCATCTTCAGAAATATCCACTTCACCAGTAGTGATTTGCTCCTGTAATACATTTGCGCCATCCACTAAGGCTGCACCATACTTATTATTTATATCAGCAAACGCCTTAACCGTTTCTTGCGCACCAAGTTGGCCAACGATATCGGCAACGTTTACTGCGCCAGCCCCTTCTTCTAGCAAGGGCTTTAAATCTTCTGGCATTTCGCTTACTTGCGTGCCTTCGCTATCTAAATAAATATTGCGTTCTCTTGCCAAACGTTCACGCAAGCGATTAATATTCGCTCGCAATATTGCCTTCACCTCTTCATCATCGTGGCGCGGAATTGTAACAAGATTATTTTCAATCAATTCCTGAATATCCGTTACCGAAAGTGATGCTAAATGATCAAATGTTTGCGATTGATTCTCCAAAAGTTCTGCGTCATAACCTGTTAAATCTTCTTCGGTGAGTGTGGTTTCTTGCGCCTGCATGTCGTCGTGAACCTGTTCTTGCAAAGCTTCAATGTCTGCTTCTTTCTCCGCTTCTTTCATTGCAGCCACTTGTCTCTCAACTTCATCGGTTTTTTCTAGCCACTTAGCATCATTTTCATGTTGGTTTATTGCATCTTGCAATTTATCTTGCATCCATAAAATTTGTGCGATACGTGTTTTTCGTAATTCTTCAGGCGCGGTACTTTTTTTATAAAAGGTCAGCTCTTCCTGCCAGCCGTCGTTTTCTTTTTGCAACTCTTCTAACGATGCGGTTTTGATCAGTTCTTCTAATTCCGCACGCTCGCCTTCTTCTGGCATTTCTGGCACGAGGTTTTCAAAAATCGAAATACCATGAGGAATAGTTTTTTCACTCTCTCCCGTTGGTGCTGGTACTTGCTCATTGCCAACTTGAATGGTTCGAGGAATTTCAACCGTTGCCACTTGAGCAGCACGAACAGCGGAAGGAGTAATCGCTTCGGTTAATCCACCAGGAATCGTTGCTTCGTTAAGATTCACAATCGGCTGACTTTGTGCAAAAACATCAGGAACCGTATCTTCGGTTTCAAGAATCGGGGCAGCAAGTATTTTTTCTGTAACTTCATCAGAAGTTACGGTCTTTTTTGCTAGAGCACCCGAATCTACCGCAGGTGCAACCGCTTTGCGTGTACTAAATTCTGGAAAATAAAGATTATTTGGGTATGACGATGATGGTTTTTTCGTTTCACCAGAAAAATCGATTATCCCATTTCCATTTTCGATAGACATATGCAAGCAGTTATGTGAGCAAGTTGATTGTATTATACACCAATTGCCTTCTTTTGTTTTCGGGCAATACTATTCCAGCGCACTTTATTGGTTTGTTTCTTTTTCAAAATCTGCGCAAACAATTCCCCACCCAAAACACTTGGCAAAATAACAAAGTTCGCTCCAAATTGGTAAAGCCTTGCCGCATCGTGTGGAGATTTAGCCGTAAACACAAGAGTTGTGCGACCTTTATGTTGTTTTATATAATGCGCAATATCTTCATTCACTGCCATATCGGGAATGGTAGAAATTATAAGTTCCGCCTTATACGCCTTTATAGAATCCAAAAAATCTTCATTCCCAGCATCGCCATATAAGGCAGGGATGCGTTTATTCCGCAATTTCTCTATGCGTGCTGGATCAAAATCCACAACGGTATAGGTTCGGTCGAGTGTCTTAACGGTTGGCAAAATTGTTTCAGCAATATGTTCGTACCCAAAAATCAATACCTCTGGTGTCGTAATTTTTATTGTTCCTTTTGATTGATCCTTCGCTTGTTCGAGTGGTTTAAAGAGTGGTTCGAGGAATCGGTAAATTTGTTCATTGTAATTGATGAGATAGGTCGATGCCGCAATAGTACAAAGTCCAACCATGGTTGCGAGCGTTAAGATACTCGTGTCTAAAAATCCTACCGCAATCGCAACTGAAAGGAGGATAAATGAAAACTCGCTGATTTGCGCCATGGTTGTTCCGACCATAAAACCCGTGCGTGGATGAAACCCGAATAATCGCATGAGGAAAATAACAATGAAGGGATTTCCAATCAAAATGAATAAACTAAACACAATGGTTGGCAAAATCACCGCCCCGAAATCAACAAAGGTGAGGTGTGTTCCAAGAACGATAAAGAAAATGACCAAAAAGAAATCTCGAAGCAGGCGAATTTTTGATTCGATTTCGCGGTGATATTCGCTTCCAGCAATCGCAATTCCCGCAAGCAAGGCGCCAACTTCGATTCCAAATCCAATCAAATATAAGGCGCTCGCTAAAGCAAAGCACCAAGCAAGGGCCGTTAAAAATAATAATTCTTGGCTACGAGCGGCAAATTTAAATAAATGCGGAAGAACATATTTCGAAAGAATAAATAATCCCGCCATCACAACCACGGCTTTAAGCGAAGAAACGGCTAAAATTTCCGAAAGCGAACCACCACCATTTCGCATGGCACCAACAATCAATAAAATGACCATGGCGATTAAATCTTGAATAATCAAAACGCCAACTGAAATTCGCCCGTAAAACCGGTCCAAATCTTGTTTATCGGAAAGAAGTTTTACAATAATAATAGTACTCGAAAAAGCAAAAGCGGTGGCAAGAAAAATCGCTGCGGTATTATCGAATCCAAGCGCTTTACCAATAAAAAACCCAATACCTGTAGTGAAAAAGACTTGCCCAAACCCTGCAAGCGAAGCCGCTAAACCAACGTCTTTAATGCTACGCCAATTTAATCCTAACCCAACCAAAAAGAGCAAAAACGCCACACCGATTTCGGAAAGCGCCGTAAAGACTTCGGGCGATTGCGTAAGATTCAATAAACTTGGGCCCACCAAAAGACCGGTCAAAATATAGGCAATAATGAGCGGTTGTTTTAACAAATGAAAAACAAGCGAGAGCAACCCTGCTGTTACAATCACCGCCGAAATTTCAATAAACATTGAATCAATCATAATGCTATTTTTTGATTATTCGTTCGGGATTACGCTCGTAATAAATTGATTCCGCAATAACGCCAAAGGTAATAATCATAAGCGGAACCGTGAGCGCCATGTAAAGCGTGGTAAGTAAACGAGTCGAAGGAAGAGTTGGAGTGATGTCGCCATAGCCAACTGTAGTGAGGGTAGAAACAGTAAAATACAAGGCATCGATAAATGACCAGTTTTCCAAAATCATAAACATACCGGTGCCAAAAACCACGAGAATCAATCCAAGCAAGAGGAGCAATCGAATGCGATGATGTGCAAGGTGATGAATCATAGAACATTAACGAGTTAAGAGATTTTTCGCGCTATTCAACATGAAGCGTAAAAATCCAGCGCTTGTTTGAGTGATTGATTCTGGAATGGAATCGGCAGCACTAACGGTTAGTATTTTTGCATTACGAGCGAGCGAAAAAATGGTTGAGCGTGAAATCATTTTTACATTTGGTACTATTTCACTTTGCTCGTTCATTACTTCGCCGTTTGGAATTTGTGCTAATAATTCTGGCCTCACATCGTGTACAAAACTTGTCCATTCTTCTCCAAATAATTGTTCCGCAACGGATTCATTTTCTATGAGCCGTTTTTCCACTTGATGACTCGCACCGTTTGCTGGCGCAATATAATACACATCCCTTGATTCACGCGTTTTTAAAAGTACCGTGCCGGCTTTTGGCGTCATAAACGAAGAAAGTGGGTACTGCACTAAGAGATGCGGATCAACAACTTTTACATATTTATACGAATCATACCAAGTAAAATAGGTAAATGGTTCTTCGAATGGTCGTCGATTAAGTTGTTCATCGACAAAGTACACCGTTGTAACTGTTGGCATTTTGATCACATCGCCAAAAGAAATAATTGCTGACGGCTGGGTTTCTGAATCAATAATCGGTTCTTCGCTGTCAATTACCTCACCTTCCTCAGGTACAGGAATTGGCGTTTCTTCTATAGCTACTCCACAATTATTTTGTGTATCGAGCAATACGCTTACTTGCGTATCGAGTGATTGATTACCTGTTTCGCTTCGGAAGCGTGCGTAAATTGTTTTTTCGCCGTCCTCACCCTGTAATGCCCAAATGCGTTTTAAATATTCTTGCGTCATTGGTTCCCAATCCGACCCCAAGTACTGCGGTTCAGTTCCAATTAATACTTCAATAGCATCGCGCGCACGTAATTCAAGTGTAATAAGAGGCGAGGTTACACACGTTACCTGGTTTTCGAGCTGCACCGAAGTAAATTGAGGCACGATCGCTGTTGTTGCACCAAGATAATATAAACCAAGGTAACCAATATAAATTGCTCCTCTATCGGTTCCGCCGTCATCGTCGTTATAGGCAGTAATAATCACATCTCTTCCGCCATTACCATTGAATTGATATGAAGCTGCGCGATAACCGAATCGGTCGTCAGCTTCCAAAAGTGTTTCAAGTCCCGCGGTTCCAAGTCCAAGGCGCACATTATCTTTCACTGTGCCGTCGCTATTCATGAAAAGAATAAACGATGCTCCAGAATCTACGCCCATATCGTCTGACCGCCAATTCCCAACAACCACATCATTTACACCATCGCCATCTGCGTCGCCAATCCCTGTAATGCCATTTCCAAAACCATCTAGGTTTGCAAGGGTGCCTGTAAATCCGCCAACGGTATTACTGATGCGTTGCGTATCTTTAACCGAACCGTCGGTATTAAGAAAGATAACAAAAACGCCACCACGGTCTGCCCCGCCGTCGTCAAATAATGTTCCGACCATTAAATCGTCCATGCCGTCACCATCTAAATCGCCGATATTTGCGATATCACGTCCCATCAGGTCGCCATCAAGTAATACACCATTGAATCCCCCTTCAAGATGAGAGATTTTTGTATGACTTGCCACCGTCCCATCGCGATTCATGTGCAAAATGTAAATCGCCCCACGATTTGTGCCTCCGTCGTCATCCTGTTGAACGCTCACGGCAATGTCTGGCACGCCGTCGCCATTTACATCAGGCAATAAGGCCATGCCGGTTCCAAATAAATCGGTATTATCGAGTATCCCTGTAAATCCGCCTTCGAGGTCGGAAATTTTTTGCTCAGCTTTAACAGAACCATCTGCATTCAAAAACAAAATGTAAATAGCGCCACGATTCATTCCACCGTCGTCGTCGGTTCGCGCACCAAGGGCCATATCTGGAATGCCATCTAAATCGAGGTCGCCAAGCGCTAAAATAGATGTAGAGAAATCGTCGAGCGTATCGAGTGGGCCGGTAAATCCTCCGCTTGTCTGACTGATTTTTTGTAGTAAAGTAGCTGCTCCTGTATTTTCGATTGAGAGAATATAAGTCGCACCATAATTCAATCCACCGTCGTCATCTTCCCATGCAGAAACAGCAACTTCTACTGCGCCGTCACCATTCAAATCGCCAATAACTTCAACCGATGAACCAAAACGATCAACGTCATCGAGTAAACCAGCAAGTGCCGGTGTATCACTACTAATTTTTACCCATGAAGTACCAAGCGAAAACGTTGGGGTCGCAGCAAGGCGTAAATCATTTTCAGCAACCAAGCCGTGATCTTTAACGATTACCGAAAGAAAAACCGTATAGCCAATGAGTAATACACCAACAAGGCCAAGAATATAGAGTGGAATACGATGCATAGAAGGATTCGTTTCCTGCATTATATCATGTAAAGTTCGCCGTATTTTTGTTCTGCGTAAGTTATCAACATGATTGACATTTCCCCCTTTCCGCCGTATCCTTTTGACACATTTTTCACATCGGCCTCATCGTCTAACGGTTAGGACGTCAGGTTCTCATCCTGGTAATCGGGGTTCGATTCCCCGTGAGGTCACCAATAAAAGAATCACCGCAAGGTGGTTCTTTTATTGGTGACCGAAAGCAAGCAGACAATTCTGCTTGCGTCGGGGAATCGAACGCCGGAGGCATATGCAATCACCAGATTGCATGCCGAGGCGGTGGCCAGCCCGAGCCCTGCAGAGCGAGAGGCGAGGCCGATTCCTAAAGCCACGCGAATAAGGGGTCAGGTCTTTACTTTTGAATTTTCTTTTTTATAACTGTGGATAACCACCCCGAAGTCTGACTTCAAAGTCTGACTTCGGATTTTCGTCTTCTACATTTCTTTATTTCAGTGCGCAAGTCGAAAGCACTTCCCTTGAAATCGGATGATGAATATCCCAAACCATATCGATTTGCATGTCTTCAATCTTAATCGCATGATCTTTTATTAACTCCGCGAATTGTTTTACTTTATCCTGAGAATCAAATGTACAAGTCGCATTATCGGTTGGAGGATTTAATCCGCCCGACCAATTTTCAACATGCAATAACATGCTGTCACCCATCCGTTCGGTTTTGTACCGCAATGTTACCCACTGCCGAGTTGAGTTAAAATGCACAGCCCATTCAATAATCCCTTCTACATTTACTCCAAGAACAGAAGCGTCATAAATACAATCGGCGCGGTTACTACAATTCAATACTTTGGAAGCAATAGGTACCTGTTCTAAATCCGTTGTTGTAATTCCAAGCCCTTTCGCTCGTAATAAATCGTAAGCTTCATCTGCCAATCCAAGGTAATAACGATGATTATCCGCAGGATTTACCCACCACGATTCACCGAGCCCTTCTACTTGGATAAAAATCTTGCCCGCATGCATACGTGCAAATGCCGTATCGGAAACCGCTTTTTTCCCACTCGCAAGCGGATCATAACCATTCCGTATTTCAGTACCATCATCGTACCCGTCGCCGTCGGTATCGGCATTATTCGCGTCAGTTCCAATTGCTTGTTCTAAACGATCTGGCAAACCATCACCGTCGGTATCTCTACTATTAAGTTCAAAATATCCAATTGGGATGCGACTTAGATCAGCATTCGTTATGCCAATACCTTGTTCGCGCATAATATAATAAGCGTGTTCTGAACGGTACAGAAAGTGACGTTCTTTTGTTTCAGGATGCACATACCACGCTTCGCCACGACGCTCAACTTGCAAAAGGATTTTCCCTGCAACATCTTCACCTACCGTTGTTGCTTGTGCGTGAGCAGATGGAATAAGTGCTGACGCAATAAGCGCGAGTCCTAAAAATTTTTTCATAGAAATATTAATTTACTCCATGATAACACAAGTTTCCTATTTCCTCTCCAACTCCAACCCCGCGTCTTCCCAAGCGAGTACTCCACCCATAACATTGACCACATTCTTCACTCCACGTGATTCAAGAATCATGCAAGCCGTGGAACTTCTTCCGCCAGAACGGCAATGCAAATAGACTTCTCCTTTTGTTTTTAAATCATCTGCGTAATCTGCAATATCTTGCAAAAGAATATTCTTTGCTCCCGGGATATGCCCTTCTGCATACTCTTGTGGCGAACGAACATCAATAATAACAAGCTTTTCTTTTTGCATTTTATGATGCAAATCCTTTGACATAATTGTTTTCATATGATTTAAGGATAACCTGTTTCTTGCCATTTTTCAATTTTTTTGCTAGGGTTCCGGAGCATTACGGAGGAAAGATGCCTGCAGAGTTTGATGATGCCAGCGCGTGGGATCCTGAATCACGTCT
>CAYZYJ010000014.1:11804-16211 GCA_964482565.1 uncultured Gammaproteobacteria bacterium | reverse complement strand
ATGACAATTACTCCACTCGTGAAAACCAATACCGGTAAATATCCGCCACGATTGGAACGGCAAGGTATTCATCCGCCCCTTCCTCTACCAAAACCGCCACGGCAATCTCTGGCTCTTCATAGGGCGCAAAACCAATAAACCACGCATGATTCCCCTTTGTACTCGACCATTGCGCCGTTCCTGTTTTACCACCCGAAGTTACGGGCAATACACTAAGACTTTTTGCTGAACCATAGGTAATGGTACGACGCATCCCTTCTTTTATTACGTCAATAATTGGCTCTTCTAAAATCCGTTCGGCGATAGGTTCTTTTTCTGCATTCAAAAATGGCGTAACAAGTAATCCGCCATTTGCAAAAACAGCTGCCGAACGCGCCATCTGGAGAGGTGTTGCTAAAAAGTCTCCTTGCCCAATCGAAAGATTATAGGTGTCGCCGATATACCAAACCTCTCCTTTTGTTTGTAATTTCCAATCTTTGCTCGGTAAAAAACCAGCGACTTCATTTGGCAAATCAATTCCTGATTTATTCGCAAAGCCAAAACGACGTGCATAATCGGTTAACCGCTCCACGCCTAAGCCTTGAAAGGTTTCATTCCCTCCCCCGATTAAATAGTAAAACGTATTCACGGAATCGGCGATAGAATGGTAAACGTCAGTAATTCCATGCCCACCCGCACGCCAATCAGGGAAAAACCACAATCCGACGCGCACACCACCGTTTGATAAAAATGATGTTGATGCCGTTATAATCCCTTCGTTTAATGCGGCGGCGGCAAATGTTGGTTTAATAGTGGAACCAGAAGGAAAACTTCCAGCAAATGCACGCGGAAAAAGTGGTTTACGTTCATCGTTTAAAAGTGCGGCATAATCTTCGCCTGAAATACCGTGTGTAAAAAGGTTTGCGTCATAAGCGGGCCAAGAAACCATGGCTAAAACCGCACCAGAAGTTGGGTCGAGCACCACAACCGAGGCATTTTGTGCGGAACTTTTTTCTAAGTGATGCTTCACCGATTCCTCTATCGCTTTTTGTAATCCAAGGTCAAGAGTTAAACGCAATGTTTCGCCGTCTACTGGGTCAGACTTTGAAATCACACGAATGCGATTTCCCGCAGAATCAACCTCCACTAATTCTTTGCCAAAAACGCCACGCAAAAGTTTTTCATATTGCGACTCAATCCCCTGTTTTCCAATTTGATCGAACTTTCGATAACCATCATTTTTTACTCGTTCATATTCTTCTGGATTCAATACGCCGGTATAACCTAAAATATGCGAAAGTGATGGAATAGCATCCGTTACATAACGCCTGACTGGCGCAACTTCAAGCGTCATTCCGGGAAATCGAGCAATATCTTTATAGAATCGAATTGCCGGTTCATAAGGCAAACGCTCAACAAGAATAACGGTTTCATCGCGCTTTGCGGATTCTAGTTTTTCTTGCATTGCGGAAACTGAGGTACCAGAAAGATTAGAAAGACGTTCAAGAGCGTCAAGAAAATCAGACTCTTCTTTTGGCATTTGTTCTTTCGTGCCAAGAATATGAAAAACAGGGTCATTCTGCGCTAAAATTTCGCCATTGCGATCGGTAATAATTCCGCGTTTAGAAGGAATAATAATCGTGCGAAATCGATTATTTTCGGCTTGTGTAAAAAACGTTTCGCCTTTTACAATTTGTAATTGCACCAAATCTGCCGTGAAAATTCCTAAAACCAACAGAACAATAATCGAAACCGCCTTAATGCGCGAAGGATGAATAACGCTTCCTAAATACGCGCGATTATTCGTTTCCGTTGAAAGGATTGGCGAAAATTGTTCCGTTAATTCGTCGTCATTTCCGCTTTGTAATTGTTCAAAGAAGTCATCCGTTTGAATGGGAAAATAGCCAGTATCTTTTCGTTGTTTTTTAAAGAAATTCATACCCGCAAATAGAAATAACGAGAAAATAGTTGCGCAAATAACCGTGCAATTCCAAAAAGGACAAAAAACAGCAATGGCAATAAGAGGAAGATGCCACCCGTTATTTGAATGTATTCACGAAATGGCAAAAAGAACGATCGTCCGAGCCCTTGCAAAACATAACGAGCAAAGATATCGATAAGAATCATAGCAAGGTAAAGTGTTGCACCTGTTCCAATTAAGGCATAAACCGAACGATTCGAAAACAACTTTGCTAAAGCAATTGGTAGCAATACAGCAATGAGTAGGTAGGAAATTGGGTGATAGGCAGAAAATGGATTCAGTAATGCAGCAATAAATAGAGCGATAAACCAAATCGATCCGAATACATGATTGGTTTTTTGTGCCAATAAAACTCCAACCATAAATCCAAGGGGAAGAAATTGGTATATGGGAGGAAAATGCACAAAAACAGATTGTTCTAAAAACAAGGTGAGGAGAAATACGATGGCAATTAAAATACTATTCCACATATTTCAAACGCAAAGGATCAATGATCAGTACAAAATGACTCTTTGCAGGGTCAGCAATTGGCGCAATTAAGGCCTCTTGAAAAGGCGCCGCTGCATTTTTTTCAACCGTTTCTACAATCCCAATCGTTATTCCATACGGTAAATTTCCATCAAACCCAGACGTAATCGCAACCGTATTTGGTCGCAATTCTACACTTTGTGGAATATATTCCATTTTAAGTAAATAACCGTCGATTCCATGAATAACTCCTTGCGTTCCTTCTGCATTCAAAAACGATGCCGGAATAACAATGCGAGGATCTGATAATAATCCAACGACTGCCGTATGCGATTGCACACTTTGCACAATGCCAAGCAAACTACCAATTTCACTAACAATTGCTACACCTTCGCGCACGCCGTCCCGTTCGCCCTTATCGATAAGCATGGTATTTTGCCCAATTGGTGAACGAGCAAGAATGCGTGCCGCAACCGATTCGTAAGCGGCAGATTCTTGGTAAGCAATCATGGCGCGTAATTCCTCGTTTTCTTGTTTTAATTGCTCCGTTTCTACCTGTTGAATGGTGAATGACTCTGAAAGATTCCTAAAATGATCACGCTCACTTGCAAGTATATCGCGGTCGGAAAACGTCTTACTATAAATATACCCCATTACGGTGGAGCTTTCAGTTAAACCGGCACGAATATTATGGCGAATATTTAAAAAAATCGCCGATAGTGAAAGGAGAAATAAGAATACAATGAGAATAGCGAAAAAAACGGCTGGTCGAAATTTTGCCTGTATGCGTTCGAAGGGATTGTTTCGATTCAGTAGACGCATGGCGCTTATCGGTAAGAGTCGTCATTTGTGGACGGTAAAGTGACGTCGGCAAGTAAAGCATCATCTTCGAGCAATGCACCTGTTCCGCGTACCACACATGTTGATGGATCGTCGGCGACATGAACGGGAATATCGGCTTCTTTTGAAATCAGCTTATCGAGTCCGCGCAGCAATGCCCCGCCGCCAGTAAGCGTAATCCCACGTTGATAAATATCGGCCACTAATTCCGGTGGCGTTGCTTCGAGTGTTGATTTGATATTTTCCGTAATATGCCGAATCGAGCGATACATTGCTTCACGCACTTGCCCATCATTCATGTAAATTTGTTTCGGTAAACCCGTAATCAAATCTCTTCCACGCACTTCCATATCGAGCGGTTCACCCAAATCAACCGCAGTTCCAATAGTCCATTTAATTTGTTCGGCCATGCGTTCGCCAATCAATAAATTGAAAACATCGCGGGCATATTGTGTAATGTTTTTCGTTAACTCATCGCCTGCTACCATTAATGACTTCCACGTTACAACACCCGAAAGCGAAATCACAGCAATTTCTGTTTTACCGCCACCAAAATCAACAACCATACTTCCAACCGGTTCAGTAACTGGCAAACGTGCACCAAGCGCTGCAAGCATTGGGCTTTCCACGAGCGAAACTTTTCGCGCGCCCGCCGACATCACCGCGTCTTCCACGGCCTTACGTTCTACCTCGGTAATTTCGAGTGGCACACCAATAATTACACGTGGGCGTGGAACAAGAGTAAAGGCATCATCGTGAATTTTATCGATGAAGTATTTCAACATTTTTTCTGAAACTTCAAAATCAGAAATAACTCCTTTTGCAAGAGGACGTGTGGTAATAATATGCGCTGGCGTTTTTCCGAGCATATCGCGTGCGGAATGACCAACGGCAATAATTTGATTTGTGCGGGTATTGAGCGCCACTGTGGACGGCTCATTCATGATAATCCCCTTTCCGCGAACATAAACCAAAGTATTCGATGTTCCAAGGTCGATACCTATATCCTCTGAAAATCTCCCAAAAAAGCGGTTGAACATAGTGATTGCCACAGTTTAATCCATTCAGAACCGTGTGGCAAATGACGGCTAGCGTGTTGTTTTTCGCCCCAAAGAAAGGAACTCTAATAAGCCAAAAAT
>CAYZYJ010000014.1:0-11704 GCA_964482565.1 uncultured Gammaproteobacteria bacterium | reverse complement strand
GTTCCGCCAACACCTTCTGACGGAACACTTATGCGGTAATACAGCGAAGTTCCTGAAGCACTATAATCATTGGTTCGGGGCGTAATGTAAATTCCAGGCATGGTGGCATAAGCATCCATTGCCCATGGCATAGAAGCGAACGATTGATCCCATAAACTATAGCGTTGACGCTGAGGTTCTAAACTTCCATTTGTACAATTCATTCCTCCGCTCGAGGTTTGCAATTGAAGGTAGGTATTGCCGGTATTGTACACTTCGAGTACCGAACTATATGGACTCGTTTGGCCAAGGGCTAAATTTCCGAAATTGATATTTCCTGAAGTAGAAAGTCCTAAAAGAGAATTCATTTCGGTAGAATAATCCTCTTTATACGCTGCATTGTAAGCAGAATCATAAATATACATCATCCCTTTCCATGTATCAGACGGATACAAACCGGTTGAATCAGTTGAGTCAGCATAGTAAGCAAAATCAACTGGGCAACTAAAATAGTAATTCGCGCCACTGCCATAAGAATTACAAGACGGCGAATAGCAATTATTCTTATCAGTTGTACACCAAGCTCCTATTCCCGAACGATAAACGTATGTAAACATACCTATGATATCGGTATAACCATCCAAATCTTCAACCATGCCGGTTAAATAGTATCGCGTATCCATTCCAGCGGTAAGGTTGATGGAGCTGACCGCCGAACCATATTGATCTTGGCTTAAATGATAATAAACAAGCGTCGGGAAATACATTCCTTGTGCGGCAATTTTTTGCGTTGGAGTAGCAACAATAAAAACCGATAATACAAATAACGAAAATGCGCTGAAAACAAGAATTGGGTGAACAAAACGTTTCATGGCTCTAGTATATCACAAATTCACCCGTCTTATTCAAAGGCTTGAGGGTAAAATCGTGGCGTGATTTTTTCTAAACTTAGGTCTGGGTAGGAACGCAAAATCGCGATTTTTAATTGTTCTTCTATTTCTTGAACGACTTCAATTGCCATTGGATGACGGCAACCAACAAGCAATTCCCCACGCTGAAACCACACAGCTTTTACGTCAGGCTTTGCATGGAGTGGCAAGATTTGACGTAGCGTTTCATTTGCGACAGTAACCACCATAGAGGATTGCACTTGGCGCGCAACGCCATGGCGAGTGAGCCAATTTGAAAACAAAGAATCAGAAGCCTTTGGTTCAGATTTATAGCCGGAACGTTTATTCTTTGGTTTATAACTTTGATTGCCAAATGCCGATTTCATAAAGATTACGATAAAGCCGAAGGACAAATATCTTTAAAATCACAATAACGACAAGCAAAGCTTGGCTTCGCGCCAAAATCTGACGACTGAATTCCGTCGATGGCGTCAAAAATCTGTTTTTCTAATTTCTCTTTCTCTTTTTCCTTCGCCTCGAAGCTCACCTTGCTATTTGTGTCGATATACAAATAACTCAACTTTTTCACTTTGAGTGGCGGATTAAACGATTGTTCAAGTGCAAGCTGATAAATTAACAATTGCCGTTTATCTTTCCATTCCAATTTTTCCTTCGCTTTTCCTGTTTTATAATCGATGATTTCGACGCCGTCCTCAAAATGATCAATACGGTCGATTCGTCCTTTAATCACAACGCCGCCAATCTTCAAGGTAAAATCTTGTTCAAGCAAATATGGTGTTGGCGCGTTCACCGCCCATTCATCGTACATTTCAAGCAATTTTACTTTTCCTTCTTCTTTTTTCTCTACCTTGTCTTTTTCAGAATCATACCATTCATCTACCCATGATTCTTCGTACAGTTTCATTAAGTCATTTTTGCTCGGCAATTCCCCATTGCCATTTTTTTGATTGTCTAAGTACTGCTTCAAAAAATGTTCGAGCGTGCCGTGAATAGAGTTTCCAAAACTCATATGCCACTTTCCAAATGTTGGGATTTTTAGGATTTGGCGATATTTATAAAGCAAAGGGCATAAATCAAAATCGCTCAATTGCGAAAAGCTGATTTGTTTTGGCAAGACAAAGTTTGAAACAGGATCTGGAATCACGACTTCGCCTGCCTGTTGATCTTTTAAATCGTCGCTTGCTCGTAAATGCGTTTTTGCTTCCGTATTTAGTTCTGCCACAAAACGAGAAACCTTTGCATCGCGTTTTCCACCGTAATTTTGCGAAGAAAGTAAAAATGCGCCATCTTTTGCACGCGTTAAGGCAACGTAAAATAAGCGTCGTTCTTCGGCAAGGTGATGGTCGCGCGATGTTTCAAGCGATGGAATATGCCCCTCAGTAAACGAAATCGCATCTTTCATGTTTTTTGCTGGGAATGTTTGTTCTACCATTTTTGGCAAAAAAACGTATTTAAACTCTAATCCTTTTGAAGCGTGAATGGTCATGATATTTACCACATCTGGCCCAAGCTGCACATCGGTTTCGAGCACGCCGAGTTCGCCCGCATCGCGTTCTAATTCCAACTCAACCAAGAAGTGCGTAATGGTTTTGTCGCTCGCCTTTTCTTCAAATCGACGAATACGACTTAAAAATTGTTGCAATAATCCAAACGATTCAACTTGTTCGTATTCCGGCGTCTGTAAAATATCACCGTACATGCCGGTTTCTTTGATGATAGAAACAAATAATTCCGAACTCGAAAGTCGTCGTGCTTTGATGCGCAAGGATTGCAAAGTATCTAAAATTTCATGCGCACGTTTTATGGAATCAGGCGAAATTTGATCAACCGACGCAATCACATTTAATACATCAAAAATCGACATGGCTTTTTTACGTGCATGAAGTGAAACGCGCGCAATATCTTCTTCATTAATTCCGAGTCGAGGATGCGAAAGAATGCGGTAAAAACAAGTACTATTATGCGGCTGATGAATAATTTTAAGCCAAGATGTGCCGTCTAAAATTATAGACGACGTATAAAGACCGGATTGCGCCAAAAAACGAAATGGAATTCCGGCATTTGTGAGCGCATTAATATATGGGTCAGCGGTGGCATTTGTGCGTACTAAAATAGCAAAGTCCGACCAATTTGCACCTTGTTGATGCAATTCATAGAGATGTTTCAAGACTGTTTGCACTTCTTCATCGCTATTTTGACAATGAATATGATGCACGAATCCTTCGTCTTCCTTGTGCGAAATAAGAGCTTTATTGATATTTTCCTGTACTTCCAAACGATGCGGATCATTATTGCGAATCACTTTATAGGCATGGTCTAAAACGCAGGCGGTACTGCGGTAATTTTTCACCAAAACCACATTTCGCGCATCGGGGAAATCCTTACGGAAATTCATAATATTCGCGAGCGATGCGCCGCGAAATTTGTAAATGGATTGGTCGTCGTCCCCCACCACGGTAATATTATTGCGGGGTTTTGCGAGTAATTTTACTAATTCGTATTGAGCGGTATTTGTGTCTTGAAATTCATCAACCAAAACAAATTTAAATTTATCGCGAAATAACCGTAAAACATTTGGACGTTTTTTGAGTAATTCAATCGCATAATAAATCACGTCGCCAAAATCCATGGTTTGTTCTTCGAGCAAAAAGTTTTGATACGCTTGATACGCTTTTGCCAATTCCATGACGCGTTTTGCTTCGGCTTGTAAAACGTCGGCATCATCGCCCTTTTCGTTTTCCGCCTTGATTTGCATTTCATGAGCGAAATGTAAATACGCTTCGGGCGACATTAACTCATCTTTTGCCCGCGAAAAATGATTCAATAAATCTTTTACGATTTGCGTTTTATTTCCACGAGGTTTGTAATAATCGAGTTCAAATAAATCGTCACGCTTATTCAAAAGCAATAATGCATCAACTGGTGTGAGTAATTTGAAATTTGTGGGTAAGCCAATGTCGAGGCCATGTTCGCGCAAAATGCGTTCGCAAAAAGCGTGAAAAGTAGAAATCCATAAATCCACATAACCAATCGGCAAAAGTTGGTCAACACGCTCTTCCATTTCGCCCGAAGCCTTATCGGTAAAGGTAAGCGCGAGAATTTCTTCTGGTTTTGCATGGCCCTGTTCAATAAGCCAAGCAATACGCTGAGTAACGACCGTGGTTTTGCCGGTTCCCGCCCCTGCAATAATCATGAGCGGCCCGTCCACATGCGTAACGGCTTGAAACTGTTCTTCGTTGAGGTTTTGCAAAAGTTCCGACATGGAATTACGTTAAACGGAATAATTGTTGAGCTTGGAGAGTTGTTTGAACGGCAACTTCTTCAATACTTATACCCTTGATTTCGGCTAAAAACGCGGCAATATCGGCGACGTTTTTTGGTTCATTTCGTTTGCCTCGATTTGGCGGAGGCGTTAAATATGGCGCATCGGTTTCGAGAACGATTTGTGAAAGCGGAATCTCTTTTACGGCTGCTTGTAATTCTTTCGAGAAAACAAGAATGCCATTTAATCCAAGCATAAATCCTAATTCTTTGTAACGCTCGGCATCTTGAACGGTTCCTGTAAATGAATGAATCACGCCGCGCGCAGCAAGTCCACCACGTTGAATTTCGGCTTTTAACATTTCGTATTGGTCGGCATGAGCATCACGACAATGAATCACGATTGGTTTTTTCCACTCGCTAGCAAAACGTAATTGCGCGGCGCATTCCTTTTTTTGGTCAGCGATTAATTGTTCTTTTGAAAGTCCTTCTGGCAAGCGGTAATAATCAAGTCCGAATTCCCCCACCGCTACCACTTTTGGATGCATTACGAGATTAGCGTAATACGCAGGGTCAAATGATTCACTGCGCGTTTTTACATGACTATGTTCGCTTTCTCCTTTTTGTGATTCTGCTAATTCATTGGCATCAAAAAATTCTTGGGCATGAACATGATTTGGATGCAAACCAATCGTACACCAAAGACCATCGTATTTTTCTGCTAATTCAATACCGTTTTTACTGGTGGTTGATTGTGTGCCAACCGTAATCATTTGCACGCCCGATTCCAAGGAACGCAAAACGACATCATCCATATCGTCTTTATAGGCGTTGAAATGAACATGGCAATGGGTATCGATGAATCGTGGCATCATACAAAAAACGATTGAATGACAGGTTGCAAAAACGAAAGCGCAGAACGAACAAAAGAAAGAATCACGGAATCAGTAAATGCTTTTTGCAATTCAGAAATCGGCAAGGCGTATTGCACAAATCCATCTAAACCAACAAGAACTAAAAATGCTTCAACAACCCCTAAAATGCCACCAAGAATGGAATTAATTAATTTAGAAAATGGAATCCATTTGGCGATTTTCCATAATTTCGCAATCACGTCAGCAATCCAACCAACAATGGCTGAAATAAGCGCAAATAGGAAAAAGAACAATAAAACAGCATAAACCGGATTCACCATCCAGCTAAAATGATTGAGCGCATAAACGGAAATAAATGCCGAAATAATAAAACCTGCTACCCAACCAATAATATTTCCGAGCGAATGGATAAAACCAAAGTACAACCCTGAAGAAATCAGGATTGTACTAAGACTTATCGCGATAATGTCGATCAAGCTGAACATGCTTATTTAGCCACGAATTTGCGGTAAACATGCGCTCCAGCAATCATGGTAACTGGCATGGCAACAAACATTCCAATACCGAATGCAAGATAACCAAGGTACAAAACTGCTTGCATGCTCGCCAAGAACAAGAAAATGTCCCATTTATGCCCATCAGTTAATTTTGCACTTTCTTGCATAGCGGAAATTGGGCCACGACCTTCTAAAGCAAGGAATGGCGCAAATGAGAACATAGCCATAAAGATGAGTCCAGGCACGATGAAAAAGGCCAAACCAGCTATTACAACAATGCCGAATAAAATAGCGGTGCCAAGATAACTAAATACGCGATTGATATAAACGAAAAGCGTATTGAATTCGAATTTCTTTCCGTCTGCAATTTCAAGTGATGCGCCAGTTACTCCAAGTTTCAATACAAGTACAATGGCCATGAAGGCAAGAATTACCAAAACAATAAGGCGTGAATCAATATAACCCATGATTGCGCTAGAAAGAGCAAATCCTAAAACCAAACCAAGTGGCAAAAAGAACATGGTGACAAGAATCACTACGGCATTTGTTTTAAACTGCTCCCAAGCTTTCGCATAAACCTCTTGAAGACTAAACTTCATAAAATATCGATTAATGAATTTGCATGCAGTTTACCGTTTTTGGGCAAAAATGACAATTCCTATACATCTCGGCGTGGGAAGAGGTTTTCGCCTTTTTCAAGAGTTTCGGCGTAATAGCGCGCAATAATTTTGCCTGCTGTTTCTGGAATAATTGGAAGTAAAGCATTTCCAATAAATCGAATCATGGCCGCCAATTCACTCAAAACCATTTTTGCGGCGTCTGGATCGGTTTTTACGAGTTTGAATGGTGCTTGTTTATCGATCATATCATTCGCTCGTGCCACGACTTCGAAAACAATATCGCAATACGATTTGAAATCAAAATCGTCCATCGCGCTCGTTAAACGCTTCCATTCTTCGTCGAACTTTAATTCAACTTCATCTAGGTTGCCATCAAAATACGAAACAGCCATAGCGCCCGTTCGGCTCACTAAATTTCCTAATTGATTTGCTAATTCACCGTAACGGTCTTCCATGCGCGCTTTTGAAACATCGCCATCCGAAGCATGAGGCATTTCACGTAGTAAATAATAACGAAATGCATCTACACCAAAATCATCAACCAATTCTTTTGGCGCGATTACATTACCGAGCGATTTGCTCATTTTTTCGCCTTCAACTGTTAAAAATCCATGAACATATAAATCTGTTGGTGTTTGCAAACCAGCAGAAAGTAACATGGCTGGCCAATACACAGCATGAAAACGAGCAATATCTTTTCCGAGTACATGCACGCGCTTTTCGCCATTCGCCCAAAACGTTTGAAACTTTTCTGAATCCGTTCCGTATCCAAGCGCCGTAATGTAATTACTCAAGGCGTCGAACCACACATACATGACTTGCGATTCGTCGCCTGGAACCGTAACGCCAAAATCGCGCGCCCTTTCGCGTGAACGAGAAATCGAAAAATCAACCAATCCTTGGCGAATAAATCCAAGCATTTCATTTTTTCGTGCTTGTGGCGTAATGCGCAATGAATCGGATTCAATAAGCGTTTCTAATTGTTTTTGATAATTAGAAAGTTTAAAGAAATAGTTTTCTTCTTCTACAATTTCGAGCGCTTTTTTATGCGTCGGGCAAATGCCGTCCACACATTCTTCTTCGGTATAAAACGCTTCACAACCAACGCAATACATTCCTTTGTATGATTTCTTGTAAATATCTTCTGATTTGCAAGCGCTCCATAATTTTTGCGCGCCTAAAATATGTTTTTCGTCGCGTGTGCGAATAAATTCATCAAATTGTAAATCAAGCATTCCAATCATTTCACGAAATACTTCAGCTTTTTCTGCCACAAAATCTTCTACACTTACACCAAGCGCTTCCGCAGCACGAACATTTTTCAAACTATTTTCGTCGGTTCCGGTTGTGGCACAAACAAGCGATTCCCCACGCATCATGCGTGCAAAACGCGCCGCGGCATCAACCTGCACAAATTCAAGGGCATGCCCAATATGCGGTTCGGCATTAACGTAAGGAATAGAAGTTGAAATGAGATATGATTTCATAGGGTTTTCCAATTTTTCGGAGCAATGGCGATAACGAATTCACCTTTTGCGCTTGTTTTAGAAAGCGCTTCTTGTACGACGGGTGGAATGCCAGTATACAACGTTTCAAATTGTTTGGTGAGTTCGCGACCAAGAACGATGGCGCGATTTTGCGGTAATTCCGTAAGCGTTTTTTCGATACGATATTTTGATTCAAAGATTACAACTGCATGTTCAATACCATCTACTTCTTGAAAGAACTTTGCACGCCCTTTTTTATGTGGCGGAAATCCTAAAAAGGTAAACCGTTCTGCAGGGAATCCGCAAACCGAAAGAATAGCGAGCATAGCACTTGCTCCAGGAATTGGCGAAACCGTTATTCCTAATGTGCGAGCCAAAGCAACGACGCGGCCACCTGGATCAGAAATGCCTGGCGTTCCAGCATCACTCACAAAAGCCAAATCACCCACAGACTCCTCAAGCACGCGCAAGATTTGTGCGTCAGGTGTATGTTGATTGATTGCTGTTGTTTTTACATCGATTTCGTAGGCGGAAAGCAATTTATGCGTTACGCGTGTATCTTCGCAAAGCACCACAGAAGCTTTTTTTAATTGCTCTAAAGCGCGACTTGAAATATCTCCAAGATTTCCAATTGGCGTAGCAATAATAAAAAGCGTTTTCATGTTAATTCAAATCGATTTCGATTACTCCAGAATCATCTATTTCAAGAACTTGTTCGCCAGCAGAACGAATATTTTGACGCAAAGATGAAATACACATCCAAGACGTTTCGCCACTTACTTTTCGCGCTAATTGTGTTCCTTTTAATTCTCCTTCAATCGCCAAACCATTTGCATTCCAAAGAGAATTGGTTTGTTCGTCGCGGATTTCTTTTTTGGCCGCATCGTAAACCAGAGTTAAAGGCTCGGATTGATTTTCAATCATACGCGAGAATACACGAATCGTAGCATTTTTCGTATCATAAATTCCTACAATCGCTTCCCCGCTCACCGTATCGTTTTGCACAATACTCACAGCAAGAACACTTTTTACAAATGCGAGTGTTTCACTTCCTTGTTCAAAAAAGTTTACCGGCGCTTTTAATTCAACACGTCGGTCGCGGTTTTTTAAGGGAAAGTAAATCGTTTCCGAACTATCGTAATTGGCAAGTGGATGGCGAGCATATTCAAAACCCGTTCCTGTCGGGAAAGACATCACTAATCCTTCAGGGTAACTATCCATCCATGTTTTCCAAGATTGCACTTCAAACGGAATGCGGTCTAATTTTTTTCCAACTAATTCGCCCGCAATCGCTTCACCCGTTACCTGCAACCACAATGAACCCGTTTCTGCGTCTTTCAAAAGCAAATTATTATTGTATACATCACCCGTTACGCTAAACGTAAGGGTTTGCCCATCAACGACACGCGAATAAACGCCAGCGCTTTTACAAAATGTACATTGCGAAACAAGAATCGGCTGTTCATTTACGGTATCATTCACCGCAATATGCCAATTTAGAATGTGGTAAGAATAATAGCGAACTTCATTGTTTACGCTCACCGAAATTCCTTCTACGTCATCAGCCAAAAAGGAATCAGCAAAAAATGGTGTAGTGAACATTGCCGAAGTTAATGCTGGCAAATCTTCTGCCACGAGTCCTGACTGAACAATTTGTTTTGGATTTACTAAGTAATCAATACCGTCCACGTTCACTGGTTCCGTTAAAAAGCCATTTGCATTTTGTGCAGATTCTTGAATAATCGAATCGTTTTTTGCATTCATGGCCCGCACGCCTAATGTCGCCACAATCACAGCAATAAATACGATCAATAAAATTACGCTTTTGTTCTTCATATTAGTCTGTAATCTATCAAAAAATCGATTATTTGCAAATGTTTCAGATTTGACTAAAATGGACTCGCTAACTTAGTTATTTCAGAATATGATTCAAATTGGAAAACACGCGCCAGACTTCAGTGAATTGACGGCGTATCACAAAGGTGAATTCACCAAGGTAAGTTTAAAAGATTATACCGGTAGCTGGGTTGTTTTATTCTTTTACCCACGCGATTTTACCTTTATCTGCCCTACCGAAATTAAAGGGTTTGCGAAACATGAAAAGGATTTCGCTGATTTAAACTGCAAAGTTCTTGCTGCATCTACGGATTCAGAATGGGCGCATAAGAATTGGTTTGAAGCGGATTTAAAAGAAGTTGCGTACCCAGTAATCGCTGACACAACGCATGCTCTTTCGCGCGATTACCAAGTATTAAATGAAGATGATGGTTCTTCAGAACGCGGACTCTTTATTATCGACGATCAAGGAATTGTGCGTTATGCGCTCGTTTCTGGTGGCTCAGTAGGCCGTTCCGTAGGCGAAACCTTGCGTGTACTCAAGGCGCTTCAAAGTGGTGAACTCTGCCCTGTTGAATGGGAACCGGGTTCAGAAACTTTGGGGAAAGCGTAGGAGGTGTTCAAGATGTAAAAATTGTTCAGAATGTGAAAATCGTCCTGTTCGCGGTTGCGAATGGGACGATTTATTTAACGCCTATTCTTTTCAATTGGGTATTTATGTGAAATGATTTCACATAGTAACGAGTTGTGGGCGAGACTAAATATTAATCAAATATGGCAAATCTATATCCAAATTTTCCAGTTGATTGTAGCGATGAAGATTTGAAAAAAGCACTGAAAGAATATTCCGAAGAAATCTACAGTAAAAGAGCAAACATCAACACCGTTTTACAACTCTCTCCTCTTATACAGGCAGGCCAAAGTGAATTACAAGGAAGAGAGATTACAAAAATGAACACATTCTCAAAACGAATTGCAATTGCATCAGTTTTTATCGGAATATTCTCAGTGCTTTTGGCAGCAGCTGCAATACATTTCTCAATATCAAATATAAGATCAAGCGAGAAATGGGAAAACAATCAACTGGAAAGACTTGATGCAATCATACAACAAGGTGAAATCGAAAAAGGTTGCGCCACATAACACAGAATATGCGGTTACGCTACGCTTCACTCATATTTGCTTCGCAAACATCGCATAGTCAGAAACGTTTGCTGAAATACAGTCGCAAAGAATTAATTTTTTTAAACTAATAACTATGGGCATTTTTAACTTCTTAAATAGTAGCAAGGTAGTAAAAGGTGAAATTGGCTATTATGGATTAACAGAATGGTGGATTTCGGAATTTTCTGATGCAGAAAGAGATCATATTATAAAAAAATTTCAGCCATTAGGAGGCGACGGAGAATCTTTAGTTAAAGGTGATATTACAATGACCAGCCAAACAGCAATAGGTCTGTTGTCAGCGCTTGCTGATTGGTTCAATAATGAACAAGACAGAACAATAGCATATAGAATGATTAAAAAGGCAGAAGATCTTATTACGGATAATACAGACATTCTTGATGTTCATTTTCTATATCATTCCAAAATACTCATTTACTATAGATGGAGGAATGTAGACCCAAATGCACTAAGTGAAGCGATTAAAGCATGTAAACAACAAATTGAAATAGCCCAACAAGCCGCAAGCGCATTTAAGAAAGAATATAAAGATTCACCATTGCCAAGTCATACGGGATATGAACAACTAGCAATAATTGAAGAAAAAGAAAAAAAATTTAATTCTGTTATTGATTTGGCAAAAAAAGCAATAGCTCAAGGTTGGAATGGAGATTGGGGAAAAAGAATTGAAAGATGTATTAAAAAAGCAAATCAATAACGCGACTGTACATCACTTAACACGGCATATACGGCTACAGTCCTCGCACCCCGTCGTTTCGCCCATATTGCTTCGCTCGCTTAGGTGGTGAGAAAATTATCCCGCCACGCTCGCTCGCAACATCAGCTAACAGCGTGTATGCGGTTCCGGCTTTTTAAAGCCCTTGCCCATATTACTATTGCGACATCGCATACACGCGAACGAATAGATTGCTTCAGACTTCAAATCACAAAAGTCTTCGCAATGACGAGAGGTAGGAAAACCCCGCCCCTACAACCCAATCACTTTTCTAATTGCTTTCTCATCAAATCCAATCACAAACTCTTTTCCTTTTGCTAAAACCGGTACACCCATTT
>CAYZYJ010000013.1:0-17520 GCA_964482565.1 uncultured Gammaproteobacteria bacterium | reverse complement strand
CATTAAGCGAACAAGAGCAGATTTACACATGGCTAGAAATACCGACAGGTGAAACGAATAAAGCAGGAAAATCAATGATTTACTCAACGCTCACCTTGCCTACGAGTGGCATTGCAGGCGATTGCACGGGTGGATTGCATTTGAATGCGTATTAGCGAAATTCTTGCAAGAACCTGCGGGGTTTTGTAAAGTCATTCTTGCTCAACCTTGGAGGGAATGATGGGCAAAAATTGGCAATTACCACAGGCGATGCTTGTTTTCAGGTCTTTGCGTGACAGAGATGAAACGCTGTCGGAATTCTGGGCACTGTACCAGCAAAACCTCGCGCATAGTGGAAAGAAAGCAAGTTTGTACCGAACATTTTGCAAGATTTACCAGAATCCTGTGAATCAGTTCGCGACAGATCTTGGTGCGAAAACTTGGTATAAACTCTTGGTACAAATGTTGGTGGCGGTTCAAACCGATGTAGACCATTACCATAAAGTGTTTGTGCCGAGTAAGTACCGAAATTTGCTCGACAACCACCGCGCTGTACAGAACTGCTTGCTCCCTGAACGCTTGCTCAAATTCGCTTGCAAAACGCCGCTTGAAGAATTAACCGATCCAATTCAGCGTATTCGCGTGCTCGATGCGGGCCGAAACTTCTTGCTCGCTATGCAGTACATGTGCGTGCAAATTGCTGACCCGGCATTACGTATCTCAAAAGACTTAATGGCGATCGATGTGCTCACGGAAACAACCGGGCTATTCGAACGTGAAGGGGGCATTTACGCGTATGTCGTAGCAGTACTCAGTGGGGAAAGTGAGTCAGAAATGCGCCAAGTGCGCGGCGAACCGGAAATCTTGCTCAACAAGGCGGACTACCTTGTGCGAGTACAAGAACATGCGAGTGCGGAAACGCCCATTCATAGCGAGCAAATTCCGTGTCGAACCACGGTGATGCCTGATGGGCGACGCTTCCTTGTGTATACCGACGGCCGTAGGAAACCTTGGCGTTCGGCTGTACGCAAACTTGAAACCTCGGGCAAGTTTAAAGACTTGCGTGGTTGGCGAGACGTAGTGGTGGCCGTTGAAACCGAACGCTCAAGCGGTGTATTCGTGGCCGCGAGAAAAAGCGATGCGCTCAGTTACCGCAAGGTAGCGCGCGAACGGTTGTGGTCAACGCCGCGCTTGGCTGTAGTGAGGGCTGAAGTTGGTGATGAACAAGTGAACGATGACCGCAGCGCGTTCTACTGGGACGTCCAAATTGACGGCGTCATCCTTTCGAAGAAAAAAGGCATCGTGATTGCAGGCGCATGCGAGCACCAGATTCAAGACCTCGCGAGCTGGCTCAACGTGAAGCTGGCTCGGGATAACTTGAATCACCACATTCGACGTGGTAACCAACTCTTCAAAAAAATCTTCCCATTGTATTGGCCCGAACGCGGGGTTAACTGGGAAGATCCTGTCGTGTACGCAGAGTTCATGACTTTCTGGAAGAGTTACGACGGATTGCTCTAAAGTACGAGCCCGCTCCTTGTAAAAGGGGCGGGCGTTTATTTTTGTGCTTGTTTTTGGTATTATTGCTTTGTAATTTATCGTTTTATTTTATGGCTGTTTCTGTTTTATTACTCATTGGATCAACAAGAAAAAATCGGCAGTCGGTAAAACCGGCAGTGGCGGTGCAAAAATTGTTAGAAGAAAAAGGAGTAAATGTGATTGCGCTTGATTTACAAGAATTACAAATCCCGCTTTTTGATGATGATTTAGAAAGTATCGGCAAGCACACTCTACTCGAGACATATAAAAACGTAGACGGCATTATCATCCTTTGCCCTGAATATAATCATGCAGAACCGGCGGTGGTAAAAAACGCGATCGACGTTTCGCGTAATAAAGAAATTTTTGGAAAACCACTTACCGTGGTTGGAACGTCTAATGGAAATTGGGGTGGGGCGCGTATGGTTGCAAGTCTTCACACCTCGTGGCTTGGTGTTGGCGGAATTGCCTTGCCATTTGCTTTGTTAACGCCGCATATAGATGAATTCGACGCACAAAATCCGCCGGCAGATTGGGTGGCACGCGCGGAAAAGTTTGTACTCGATAGCACGCACTGGTTTGAAATTATTCGTAAAGGGCAATTATAATTGTTGTATGGAAAAGTTATTTATTACGGGTGGCAGACCGTTAAAAGGACGCGTGCGCATTTCTGGTGCAAAAAATGCCGTTTCGAAAATGATTATTGCGTCAACGCTAACCGACGAACCGGTCATGTTACGCAATATTCCGCTGAACGAAGAAATGGATATTGCTCGCGAATTAGTGGAAATGATTGGAGCAAAAAGTGAATTGCACGATCATACACTCACCATTGAAACAGCAACCATTAAAGGAACGTCAACCTTAGCGCAAACACGAAAAAATCGTTTATCTATTTTACTTGCGGCGCCACTTTTACACCGCGCAAAAGACGCACTTATTACCCGCGTTGGTGGCGATAAAATTGGACCACGGCCAGTTAATTTTCACATTGAAGCACTCGAAAAAATGGGCGCCAAAGTAGAGTTTTTAGAAGATGGTTGGCAATTTAGTTGCGAGGGGCAACTTAAAGGAGCGACGGTAGAGTTACCTTACCCTTCGGTTGGCGCCACAGAAACCTTGCTCTATGCTGGCGTTTTAGCGAAAGGAAAAACGGTGATTACCAATGCTGCTGTTGAACCAGAAATCATTGATATGATTATGATGCTCCAAAAAATGGGAGCAATCATTGAGCTTGGTGCGGGCCGTCGTATTGAAATCACGGGCGTGGCGCGTTTGCATGGTTGCGAACATACGGTTTTGCCTGACCGACTAGAAGTGGCGAGTTATGCAAGTATTGCGCTCGCAACTCGTGGCGAGATTTTTTGCGAAGGCGCACGCCAAGGCGATATGATTACGTTTTTGAATACCGTGCGACGGCTTGGTGGCGAATACGAAGTGCAAGATGACGGCATTTTATTCAGAGGCGCAAAACACTACACCGCAGTTGAATTTGAAACCGATACATTCCCTGGCTTTTCTACCGATTGGCAGCAGCCATTTGTGGTTGTGTTAACCCAAGCGGAAGGGCGCAGCATTGTGCATGAAACGGTTATGAAAGATCGATTTAAGTTTACGGAAGTATTGAATACCATGGGTGCAAAGATTCATGTGGAATATATGCCAGACCATGTGAGTGGAAAATTTAAGCATCAAAATTATCAGCAATCAGCGGTGATTGATGGCGTTACGGCACTTAAGGCTTCAAAAATGACCGTTCCAGATATTCGTGCGGGGTTAGCCTATGTGGTTGCTGCGCTTGTAGCGGAAGGCACGAGTGAAATTGATGGCGTCGACCACCTCGAACGAGGCTATGAAGATTTATATGGAAAACTCCGCGCAATCGGCGCTGACATTGCGGTGGAGTAACCTAATCTCGTCCTCCAATCCCAATTTTTCGCACTCTTCCTACAATATGTGAACGGTGAACACCGCCATAATGACGCGAATCGGTGCTGGCTTCACGGTTATCGCCAAGTAAAAAATATTCATTTGCCCCAAGAATAGGGTAAACAGCACGCGTACCACGGCGAGGATTGGTGCGCGCGTTTTCGTTTAAATACGGCTCTTTGAGTAGCACCTCATTTCCTTCCAAATCCCGAATGTACACAGAACCATTTTGCACAACAACTTGTTCGCCGGGCAATCCAACGACCCGTTTTACCAAAAGCAAATCTTCAAAATCTCCAAAGGCACTGACTATTTGCCCACGTTTTGGTGGCGAGGCAAGAAGTGAAAGTTTTTCAATCACAATAATCTCTTCATCATGAAAGGTGGGTTCCATGGAACGTCCGTTTACCTCCGACGGCTCCAATACAAAAAAATGTCCCATGGCACCAATTGAAACGATGAGAATAAAATAACCAACCGAATGCAATGTGTATAAAATCACTCCTCGAAGCATGCTATAATGATACCATGGAAAATGTGCAATTAGGATTTCAAGCAATTCTCCTGCTCCTTAAAACCGAAGTGAGCGTTCTTTACTATTCACCGGTTATTCGCGGCTTTGCCTTTGGCTATGTAGTCGCCTCACTTATGTATGGCTTTATTATTACGAAAGAACTTCGAAAAAAGAAAAACTAGTTTACGGAGCATTATTGCAGCGGCTTTTGTTTTTGCGATGTTTATAGCGTCTTCGCATGCAGAAGCGGCAGGCATTTCTCCTATACGATTACAGGTACCGGTAGAAAAGGGTGGAATTTCGCGTGAATATAATTTTTATATTTCTCGGGCCGACGCAAGTAAAGAAGAGCGGTTTACGCTTACGGCAAATCAACCCTTTGTCGATTTGTTAAATCAAGATATTTTTGTGATGCCAATTGGTGAAACGATTGTGCCACTTCCGTTTCGCATTAATGCGTCGGAATTAGATTTTGGCACATATCGTGCGAATATTCGTTTAGTGCCGATTACCGAAATCAATGAACCAGGACTTTCCTTTATTGTGGCAGTAACGGGCGATATTGTGGCTGAAGTAGTGGAAGAAGTGCCGGAAGTGATTGTTGTTCCACCGCCACCTGTGAATCCGTTTCAATTGCGCGATTTAGTACTGAAAAAAGATGCGAGCGTTGAGGGGCATATCGAAGCAACATTTTCGGTTGCGAATACTGGTACAGAAACATTACAAAATGGAACCTATACCGTTGTAGTAAAAAAACAAGGATTGGATTTACTGACATATCGCGGATATTTTGAACAAATGGAACCGGGAACGGTGATTGATTTGGTTCAGCACTTGCTTATACTCGACCCTGGAATGTATGAAGTGGTGGTATTTGCAGAAACACAAAATGACCTTAAAACCGAAACCCGTACTTTAAGTTTTTCGATTGCAGAAAATACAGCGGTAAAAGACATGTTTGTATTATGGCTTGGACTCGGCGTTTTAGTGATTATTGTCGGTCTAATCCTCCTTATTAAAAAACCAACGCGACTATGAAGAAAATACTTATTGGAATTGTTGTTTTCTTTTTCGCAGTCGCACAATTATCGACGCCGTTTTTTGCGCATGCTGCGATCGGAGTGAGCCCAGGGCGAGTTACCATCGACAAAGCATTAAACGGCATTCCGCAATACCATACGGTAAAAATTATCCGTACCTATTTACTCGACCGCGATATAACGGTGATTGTGGAATACTCGGGGCCGGAAGCAGAATTTATTAAGGGCCCAACGGAAATCTTTTTTCCTGCCAATGTTGACCGTTTAGATTATACCTTTGAAGTTTTGCCACGAGATTTGCCAAATGGGGATTACCAAGCGACGATTCGGTTTTTACCTGGATTGAGTGATTTAACCAATGTTGACGGAAGTGGAGGTCAGGCAGTTGCCGTGCGAGCAGGGAATACCTTGCTTGCGGCGTTTACCGTGACTGACGAACAGCTTATTGCTTTTGATATTCGTAATTTAGCCGTTTCAAATATTGAAGAGGGAATGGAACTTGGGGTGAAATTTGAAATGATCAATAAAGGCAATGTTAGTTGGAGGCCAGATGAAATCGTCTTTACTATTCGCGATGAGCGTGGCGAAATTGTATTCACCGAACGTGTTGCAGGTTCTGAAATGGCTTTATTGAGCCCTGGAAAAACCGAGCAAAAATTAATTGAGTTGATGACTGGTTTGCTTGCTGGGCAATATTTACTGACGGCTGATTTTTATTATGGGAATCAACTCGTTTTTTCTGGTAACACGCCAATCAATATTTTTCCACCAGGAACCCTGCGACAATACGGTGAATTAATTACGCTCACCACGAATAAAGAAGTGTATTCACCAAATGAAAATATTCGCATTTTAGGAATTTTCAAAAACATAGGTGAAGTACCAGTGCGAGCAACCTTTGTAGCAGAACTATTGGATGGAGAAAATCTGCTTGATTTACTTGTGAGCGATCCATTGCGTGTAGAAATTGGTGAACAGGTAGAGTTTTCTGTTTTTACGAAGTTAGCAGGAGAAAAAGAATATACCGTTCGTGGGTATGTGGAATACGGGCAAAAGAAAACCGAAGCGAAAACGGCGCCTATTCGTGTAGAAGTTCCTCGCATTGGAAAACCGCTGTATTTCTGGCTTCTCCTATTACTCCCACTCATCCTAGGAATCCTTTTCTTTGTGATTTGGAAACGCCGAAAGAAAGAACGGTATCCACTTTTTGCGACTTGCCCAATTACCTTGCCGCCGAAAAAAGAAGAAGAACCAGTTGCGCAAACGTCAATTCAACCTGATCAAGTTCAACAGATTCAACAACCTGAACAACTTCAACAAGTTGAACATCTTGAACAACCCCAGCAACCTCCACAACCCGAACCTCCGAAAGTCGAAGAGAAAAAAGATGATGACCTGTGGACAATTTCTTTGTAAGAAAAAACAATGAATGACAAACGTGGTATAATACGCGGTGCAATAATTATTGATACTAATTTACTATGACCCACGACAACAACGCGACACATTGGGTCCTTGGAGGAGCATTGCTTCTCATTGGACTCTTCGTTGTCATTGCGCTTGTACTCACCCGCTCGCAGGCTGCTACTTCGAGCTATCCAAGCACGCTTCTCGACATCGATAACGAACCACCAACCATTTCAGCAGTAAAACTCTGTAGTGGTACAGGTAACCCATCTGGTTGTTCGCATGTTGGTGCAGTAACACTTACGCCTGCTACAACGGCGGTTTATTCGATTGCTGGAACCATGTCTGACCCGAACGGTTTCAGCGACATAGATACCTTTGAAGGACGCTACTACCGAAATTTGATGGGCGCAGCTTGTACGGCAAATGAGAATAATTGTTACATTCGTTCTTACCCAGCAACATGTACATTGGCTTCTACCTCTTCAACGGCAGGAACCTTTGACTGTGCTGTAGCTCTTGAACACTATGCGGATGCAACCGATTCTGGTTCCTTCGAATCAGAAGGAGCTTACCCTTCTAACCACTGGGTAGTGCGTGCATATGCAGAAGACCAAGCGAATGCAAGTACCTCTCTTACGGCAACGAACGAAATCAACTCACTTCGTGACCTTTCCGCTTGTGCTTCGATTAACTACGGAACGCTTGGAAACGGTTCTGCAAGTTCTACGGGCGTAGCTTGTACTATTCAAAATGACGGTAACGTAGATATCGACATCGAAATTAGTGGTACGGCAATGACCTGTACCGTTGGTTCAATCCCTGTTACCAACCAGCTTGCCGACATCACAAACGGAAGCTATGCTTCTATGGCAGCTTCTGGAACACATGACCCATACACCATTACTCCAACAACGTATAGTGACATCGCTCTTAATAAGCGTACGTCTTCCGTTGTAACCGACGACCTTTACCACACCATTACCGTTCCGTTCGCGGTTAGCGGTTCATGCTCTGGTCTAAACACCATCTCTGCCGTTGCAGAAGTTTAATTCACGTCACATTCAATTCATATGAGTAAGAACATTCTCATGATTCTTGCCGTGATCGTGACGGTTTTAACAGGGTGGCTTGTTATACAAGTTGCCTCTATGGAACCAGCAACTGCTGATGTGCGTGGAGGAGCAATGGAATACAAAGCTCCGGTACAACGTGCAAATGGAGGATCAACGGTGAAAGTAAAAACTTCTGTAAACGTTTCAGACAATGATGTTTCGACATCAGTAAACGTTCGATAACAGAAAATCAAGAATCGCCTCGCAAGGGGCGGTTTTTGTTTATGGTATAATTCTACAAAATTCATTTATGCCATTACGCAATTACATCCCTGTCGCTTCTTTATTTATCTTTGGGCTCGTCGTTATTACTTCTGCAGTTTTGATTCGGGTGAATGCAGTTACTCCTTCAACTAATCTTACCATTGATAACGTAAATCCAACGGTTGTTTCGGTAAAGCTTTGCGCTGGAACAGGGAATCCTTCTGGCTGCGCGCATGAATCAAATGTTGTATTAACAGGTGGAACCACAACAACGTATTCGATTGCAGGAGTTATTGAAGACGCAAACGGAATTGATGATATCGTTGCACTGACTGGTTACTTTGGCCGTACATTTACCGGTTGCCCGGCGCCTAATTTGAATAGTTGTTATCAGGTAGATTTTAATGATTGTGATTTTGCTGTTATTAACGCGACTTCTGGAACGTATGAGTGCCCAATTAGTGTTGTGCATTATGCCGAAGCAACCGATGATGCGTCGCTCCTTTCGGAAGGCGCTTACCCAACCGATGATTGGACGACACGTGTTTTAGTGCAAGACGCAGGAAATTTATCTAGCGGTAATCCGTATGCAACGAGTGAGGTAAATTCGTTGCGTGACCTTTCCGCTTGTTCTTCCATTAACTATGGAACGCTTGCGAACGGTGCATCTTCTTCAACAGGTATCGGATGTAACATTCAAAACGATGGAAACGTCGATATCGACATCGAAATTAGTGGTACGGCAATGACCTGTACCGTTGGTTCAATTCCAGCTGGAAACCAACTTGCCGATATTACAAACGGAAGTTATGCATCTATGGCAGTATCCGGAACAGCCGACTCATATACTATTACTCCGGCAACATACAGCGATATCGTTCTTAATAAACGAACAAGCTCAGTTGTAACCGATGACTTGTACCACACCATCACCGTTCCATTCGCGGTGAGCGGTTCATGCTCTGGTACAAACACCATCTCTGCTGTTGCTGAAGTGTAGTTGGAGGTTTTTTTGAAAGGAGGGTAAGATATTCATGTTATGATTCAACAACTCTTTTCTTCCCCAGAATTACTTATCGTTTGGCTCTCCGTGATTTTGATTTCAATTACCGTTCATGAATTTTCGCATGCCCTTGCTGGTTCCTTAAAAGGCGACGCAACGGCCGAAGAAGAAGGGCGATTAACTCTTAACCCTTTAGCGCATATAAACCCAGTTGGGTTTTTTATGCTTATTGTTTTGGGATTTGGTTGGGCAAAACCCGTGCCGTATAATCCGTACAATTTAAAGAATCCGATTAAAGACGCCGTGCATATTGCACTCGCTGGGCCTTTTTCGAATTTGGTTTTGGCACTTTTGAGTGGATTGATTTTGCGTGGGTTAATGCATTACGACGTGATTGCAAGTTCGAGTTTGCTCGCACTCTTCTTGTTTTACCTCACGCTTGTGAATCTGTTTTTGATGCTGTTTAATATTTTGCCAGTTTACCCACTCGACGGTTCAAAATTGGTCGATGCGGTGCTTGTTAAACCACATCAACAAAAACTCCGAAATCAAATTGCGTATTATAGTCCACGGGTTTTACTCGCCCTTGTTATTCTTTCGATACTCACAAGCATTGATGTCTTTTCATTCATCAGCATTCCGGCAATCCTTATTCTTGGCATCATTATTGGGCCAAATGCCTTAATGGAATTAAACTTAATCTAAACGATATGAATACTCTTTGGCTGAAACGGATTTTCTTTGGCGCGACTCTTGCGGCGTTCATTTCGGTGCTTGTGGTAATGCCACAAATGTTAATGATGAATACGGTTCCACGAGGACTGTTTTTACATGCGGCATTATTTGTAGCGGTTATTTCGTATGGATTATTAGCGGTAAAAGAAAAGGCTTATAAACCAGACCTGAAAAATCCGTTAACAGCAGGAGTAGTGATTTTTATGGCTGGCATGGTGGTGGCATTACCGTTTGCCATTGACCCTCTGCTCACGTTTTTACCGACGGCAAATCGCATGGTGAATGTTTCGACGTTTTTGCTTTTAGGATTTTGGGTCCTTGGATTTAAAGCGATTATTGGAAGCAGGGAATGGCGCAGTACGCTTTTACGCGCGTCCGTTATGATTACCAATTTAGCCATTTTAATTTCCATCATGAATGGAAATATTTGGCGAGATGGCGCGCGTCTTGAAACGATTTTAGGGAATCCTTTGCATTTTGCCTTGTATTTAGTGCCAATGCTCTTTATTGCACTTTATGCAGGATTAAACGAAACGCAGAAGGAATGGCGTAGGGTATTGCTTGTATCAGCCGCAGCGCAAGGTGCGTTTTTAATTGCACTTGGTTCACGCGGGCCATTACTCGGTGTCGCGGTTGCTGGCGTATTACTTACCGTTTACCTCGTGCAAACACGCGGCTGGTGGAAGTACAAATCCGTTAATGCTGCAGCGTTATTACTCTTAATCGCTGTTACGGCAACAGGAATAGCAATTCGCATTCCTGCCGTAAAGAGTTTTGGCATGGAAGATTTGCCTTATGCGCTTTCGCGCGTGGTGTTTACAGGGATCGATCAGCGTCGGTTGATTTTGTGGGATACCGCGCTTGACGCCATGAAAGAAAAACCACTCTTTGGGTATGGCGCCGAGCAATTTGAACATAAACTTACGAGCGTCTATAGAAAGGATTCTGCCTACGGATTATTGGTTGAACCACGTTATGACCGTGTGCATAATGGATTTATCGATCATGCCTTTCAATTCGGCGTTATTGGACTCTTTGGTTTGCTGATGCTGTGGATAACTTTTTTCACCACGGTTTTAGGAAGACTTAAAGAACATCCACTTAGCAAAGAAGTGATTTTGCTCACGGGAGGCGTGGCGTATTTGGTGTCGTATGGATTTTCTTTTGAAACGCCCCTTTCTACATTCATTGCCTTTTTCTTGCTTGCTCTTGTGGCGAGTGGGGAAGCGAAGCGTATTGAAGTTGAGGAATCAAGAATTTCTTTAAAAACCCTTATTCCTGCTCTTGGCGTAGCGGGATTCGTGCTTGTAGCATTTGTGTATTGGCCGTTGAAACAAAGCTTTTTGCATCAACAATTCTTGGTTACTGCACCTATTAATCCTCGAGCAGCGAGCGAAATCCTTCAAAAAACATTTGCGTATCCATCAGCCTTTGCCCCAGAATATGCACTTTGGCTTGTGCGTGGAGTCACGCCGCATTTGGAACGCGACCCGGTAAAACCAGAAGCGCTCGCCTTGCTAAAAGACACGAGCAAAGTGATTGCGGATTTCGCTGAATCAAAGCCATACCATACCCGTTTGCAAATTCGTGCTGCCGAAGCCTTGTTATGGACGGCGGAAACCGAAGAAGAACTAGCTCGTATTCAAGGATTTGTTGATCGTGCACAGCAAGCCTCGCCAAATCACTTTTTACCGGCATTTATGGAGGCGGAACTAGCTTATGCCAAACAAGACCATCAAAAGGCGGTTGATTGGTATGAAAAAGCGGCAGAGCGCGCGCTTGGATTAGAAGAGCAAATGACCTCGATTGTGCGGCGTGGGGCGAGTTTGGTGGCACTTGGGCAAACCGAACAGGGATTAATGCATTTGGCGCTTGCCGAACAGCGAGGGTATGAAATTTACCTCGAACATCGTTTTGCAAAGGAATTTGCGCCAAAAATGACGCCAGACATTGAAATCGACTGGGCGGTGAGTTATATCGACCATGTATGGCGATTGTATCCACACCGGCTTGATGTGATGCGCGCGCGAACCTTGATTCATTATGTGGCGCAAGAACATACCACAGGGCGCACCATGGTACGCACCATATTTGCGGTGGATGAAGAATATGCCACGGAAACCGTTACTTTACTTGAGACTTTAGAACAAATCGAACTCGAATAACGAAGAATCTACCTAATTATTGACCAAAAAGGGTGTGCGTGTTACATTAGCGCCACATTTTTAATGCCCTATGCCTACTATTAATCAATTGATTCGTAAGGGACGAACGAGCAATAAAGCGAAGTCAAAGTCGCCTGCGCTCCAGTTCACCCTAGATACATTGCACCGCACAAAGACGGAACTCCCACGAGGAGCTTCGTTTAAACGTGGTGTTTGCGTTCGTGTGATGACCATGACACCAAAGAAGCCAAACTCAGCGTTGCGTAAAGTTGCGCGTGTTCGTCTTTCAAACGGTGTTGAAGTTAATGCGTATATTCCAGGAGAAGGTCACAACCTTCAAGAACACTCAATCGTGATGATTCGCGGCGGACGTGTGAAAGATTTGCCTGGTGTGCGTTATCACATTGTGCGTGGTCGTTATGACGCAACCGGTGTGGATGGCCGCAAACGCAGCCGTTCAAAGTACGGGGTAAAGCGTCCGAAAGCTTAATATTATTATTCATTCCGAGTACCGTTTCCACGACGGGAAGAACGGATTAACCGCTAAGAAATATGCGTGGTAAACAAGCCATCAAGCGCGTACTTATTCCAGATTGGAAGTACAATAGCGCTGCAGTTACGAAACTTATTAATTACGTCATGATTGACGGAAAAAAGACGATCGCGGAAAAGAACGTGTATCGCGCTTTTGAGATTTTAGAAAAGGAAACAAAGCTCCCTGCAATGGAAGTCTTTGATACGGCATTAAAAAACGTTATTCCAACGGTGGAAGTAACGTCACGACGCGTTGGAGGCGCAAATTATCAGATTCCTACTCCGGTTCGAGGAGATCGTCGCTATGCACTTGCATACCGCTGGTTGCTTATCGCAGCACGCGCAAAGAAAGGTAAGCCTTTTGCAGAACGATTGGCTGCTGAATTGATTGCTGCTTCAAATAATGAAGGAGATTCTATCAAGAAGCGCCTCGATGTACAGCGTATGGCGGAAGCAAACCGCGCATTCGCACACTTTGCTCGACGATAACGCTTTAAAACATTCATCTATTCTATGGCCCGAGAGTATCCATTAGACCGCATCCGCAATATCGGTATTATTGCACACATTGACGCGGGAAAAACAACTACAACGGAACGAGTTCTCTTTTATACCGGAAAAAAGCACAAAATTGGAGAAGTGCATGAAGGAGAAGCGACCATGGACTGGATGGAACAAGAGCAAGAACGCGGAATCACCATTACTTCAGCGGCAACAACCTGTTTCTGGAAAGATCACCGCATTAACATTATCGACACCCCAGGGCACGTAGACTTTACGGTAGAAGTAGAGCGTTCTTTGCGCGTTTTAGATGGCGGAGTAACCGTATTTGACGGCGTTGCTGGTGTTGAACCACAATCAGAAACTGTTTGGCGACAAGCAGATAAATACCAAGTTCCTCGTATTTGTTTTATCAACAAACTCGACCGAACCGGTGCAGATTTTTACAAGGACGTACAGTCAATTTACGACCGTTTAACCAAATTTGCTCACCCAATCCAGTTGCCAATCGGAACAGAAGGAGGATTCGTTGGCATTATCGATTTATTGCGCATGAAAGCATTCATGTACCGCGATGAAGAAGGAAAGGTAGTAGACGAAATCGAAATTCCTGAAGAATACGCAGAAAAAGCAAAGGAATTCCGTGCAAAAATGATTGAAGCGATTGTTGAAAACGACGAAGCGATGATGGAAAAATACCTCGCAGGTGAAGAGCTTGCGATTGAAGATTTGAAGCGTGCTTTGCGAAAAGCGGTTATCAATCTTCAAATTTTCCCAATTCTTTGCGGAAGTTCGTTGAAGAACAAAGGTGTACAGTTGATGCTCGACGCGGTTGTGGATTACCTCCCATCGCCTCTTGAAATCGCTGCTGTTGAAGGATTTGATCCAAAGGCACCAGACGTTATGATTGCACGGAAAGCAGCAGACGAAGAACCTCTTTCTGCGCTCGCTTTCAAAATCGCTGCAGACCCATTCGTTGGAAAGTTGGTGTTTTTCCGTGTGTATTCAGGCGTTATTCGTTCTGGAACCTACGTTTTGAACTCAACAACGGGTGAAAAAGAACGACTTTCACGCATTGTGCGAATGCATGCAAACTCACGCGAAGAAGTGCAAGAAGTATACGCGGGAGAAATTGCTGCTGCCGTTGGTTTGAAGGGAACGGTTACAGGAAACACCCTTTGTGACCCAGCTCACCCAATCGTTTTGGAATCTATTACCTTCCCAGAACCAGTTATTTCTATCGCTTTGGAACCGCTTACAAAAGCTGACCAAGAAAAAATGGGAATGGCGCTCTCTAAATTGGCAGAAGAAGACCCAACCTTTAAAGTGCATACTGATGCTGAAACCATGCAAACCATCGTTTCTGGTATGGGAGAATTGCACCTTGAAATCATCGTTGACCGCATGAAGCGCGAATACGGCGTAGAAGTAAACGTTGGTCGTCCACAGGTGAGTTACCGAGAAACGATTCGTGCCGAAGCAGAAGGAGAAGGAAAATACATCAAACAATCTGGAGGTCGTGGGCAATATGGTCATGCTTGGATTAAGCTTGAACCACAAACCGATCCAGAAAAAGGAAATTACGAATTCGTTGATGCTATTAAAGGCGGAGCCGTTCCTCGTGAATACATTCAGCCGATTTCAAAAGGAATTTTGGAATCACTTGACCGTGGTATTTTGGCAGGCTACCCAGTGATCAATATCAAAGCAACCCTTTTTGACGGTTCTTACCACGATGTTGACTCTAACGAAGCGGCCTTTAAAATGGCAGGTTCACTCGCGTTCAAAGAAGCTGCGAAGAAAGCAAAACCAGTTATTTTGGAACCGATGATGGATGTAGAAGTTGTAACACCAGAAGATTACATGGGAACCGTTGTAGGAGATTTGAATGGAAAGCGTGCTCAAATTCAAGAAATGAGCGATCGCCCTGGCGTAAAAGTGGTACGTGCAATCGTGCCTCTTGCCGAAATGTTCGGTTATGTAACGAGTTTGCGCTCGCTTACCCAAGGTCGAGCAAGCTCAACTATGCAATTCCGTGAATACTCAGAAGTTCCATCGAATGTTGCAAAAGACATTATTGAAAAACGAAATGCTGCGTAAGTAGCAAGAAAGACAGGGTGCAAGCCCTGTTTTTTCTTTTTCGGCGGTAAACTTGACCGAAATCCCTAATCCTTTAAGATGACGCTATATGCAACAACATCATTTACGGCGCCTATTACGATTAGCGAAAAAAACAGGGGATGCCATCGTGATTGCTGATTCAGAAGGTGGGGAACCAATGGTTTTGATGAGTCTTGATAGGTATGAAACCATGCTCGATTTATGCCTCACGAACGAAGAAGAAGCCGAGGAATACGAGGAAATCGATGAAGAAAACACCTCTTTGAGGAATGAAGAATACAGTGCACCGCCTGTACTTGAGGATGTATTTGAACCAGCTCCTCATAAACAGCCTTTGCAACGCGTTGAAAAACCGCTTCCTCAAGCACAAAAAACGCGCCAAGAATTACCTGACTATGGTGGGGAAGAGCGGTTTTACCTCGAACCCTTGGAATAGGGTATCGTCATTTTAAGCGTTTAATGCACCACTTTTTGGTTGACAAAAGGGCTATTTTATGGTATAGTTCTTTACCGATTCATGGTTGGTTTTAGCCAAAAGTCCCTCTAAAATTGAGAGATTTCTGGCTGTAACCAAAGTGGTTGCATGGTCTTTCATTGAGATAACTCTCGGCTGATTGCCGAATTGGAGTCAACATGTCGAATCTGACTACGGAAAACGCCCCCTCTAAGTGGACGCAACGGCTATGGCAATGGCTGACTTCTTTGACCACTAAGTGGACCGAAAAGGACGGGGTGGTTTACTTCACCGTCACGAGCGACGGCACGACCGGCGAGAACTGGATCACCCGGCTCGAGAGCAAAGGCTTCAGCATGAGTGACGCTGCTCAGTACCTGCTCCGTTCGCCGGAATTCAAACCGACGAGCGGCGTGACGACCGAAGTCGCCGTTTTGAAGGGCATGCTCTTCGAGGACAACGACCGGAGAACGAAGAAGATCCTCGGCGAGGCCGACAAGCGCAAGCTTCAGAAGCCGAATGCCGAGCTTGCTTGCCTCATCCGTCTGAAGTTCACGGACAAGGAGATCGAACAGATGGGTCTATGGTGCATCGTTGCCATGCACGAACCCATCAGCGACTCCGACGGTCTTCCGTGCTTGCTCAGCGCGAACCGCTACGAATATGGTAAGTGGCTGCGTGCGAGCGACGGTAGCCTTGGCCGTAGGTGGAATCGTGAGCACGGTTTCGCGTGCGTCGTCCCGCAGAAGTAGCTCAGGGTTAGGGCACTCAGTCCTCGCCCTTAGATCCTTTTGCCCTTGCCCCCGTGCTTGCACGGGGGCTTTTGTTTATTATGGGTGATTTTTCATTTCTCTCAGTCTCTGCCGTAATATTGCCATGATTACGCCATAAACGCCGTGCAATTTGCGCATCCTGCATTGAGTATAGAATTTCGGGTATCACCAGCATACTTGCAATATTTTAAGGGCTTTGCTATACTTCCCGCACTTCTAATAAGTAATTTTTCACAGGCTAACCCCTGTATTTGCACAACAATATGGCAGAACAGTTTAATCGTTCAAAGCCACACGTAAACGTTGGTACAATCGGTCACGTGGACCATGGTAAAACAACGCTTACGGCTGCGCTTTCTTCTATTTTTTCACCTGAAGGACAGCGAAAGGCGTTCGATCAGATCGACAATGCTCCCGAAGAACGAGAGCGCGGAATTACGATTTCAACATCACACGTTGAATACGAATCCGAAGCACGTCACTACGCGCACGTTGACTGTCCAGGACACGCTGACTACGTAAAAAACATGATTACCGGTGCCGCTCAAATGGACGGTGCGATCTTGGTAGTTTCAGCTGCAGACGGACCAATGCCACAAACACGTGAACACATTCTTCTTGCTCGTCAGGTAGGTGTGCCAGCTATTGTTGTGTTCTTGAACAAAGTTGACATGGTTGACGATCCAGAACTTGTAGACCTCGTTGAGGAAGAAGTTCGTGATCTTTTGAAGAAATATGATTACCCAGGAGATGAAACTCCAATCATCCGTGGATCTGCTTTGAAAGCAATCGAAGGTGATGAAGCTGGAACAAAGTCTATTGCTGACCTCGTAAAGGCTCTCGATGAATACATCCCACAGCCTGTTCGTGAAACAGAAAAGCCTTTCTTGATGCCAGTTGAAGACGTGTTCTCTATTGAAGGACGCGGAACCGTTGTAACTGGTCGTATTGAACGCGGAATCATCAACTTGAACGATGAAATCGAAATCGTTGGTCTTCGCGACACAGCAAAATCAGTTGTTACTGGAATCGAAATGTTCAACAAGAACCTCGATAAAGGTATGGCTGGAGACAACGCTGGACTTTTGCTCCGCGGTGTTAAGAAAGATGATATCGAACGTGGAATGGTGCTTGCAAAACCAGGATCAGTTAAGCCTCACACAAAGTTTGAAGGTGAATTGTACGCTCTTACCAAGGAAGAAGGTGGACGTCACAAGCCATTTTTCAAGGGTTACAAGCCACAGTTCTACATCCGTACAACGGACGTAACTGGTGCCGTAACCGAACTTCCAGCAGGAGCTGAAATGGTTATGCCTGGAGACACTGTGAACGTAACAATCGAACTCATCCAACCAGTTGCTATCGAAGAAAAGATGCGCTTTGCTATCCGCGAAGGTGGACGCACCGTTGGAGCTGGAGTTGTAACAAAAATTATTGAGTAAAAGAAAACAAGAAGGAAAAGGGTTTTTTCGCCCTTTTCCTTTCCTGTTCTTCACAAAATCGTACC
>CAYZYJ010000012.1:14110-17523 GCA_964482565.1 uncultured Gammaproteobacteria bacterium | reverse complement strand
TTCAAGCATTTATAACACGCTGCATTGCGAACCATGATGCTTCCGCAAGTGTCGCATGCTGGAGCGTCTGATGAATTATCAAACGTCGTGGTATGTGAAACTTCGGTCGAAGCTGATTTTTGAGGAGCGAATAAATCCGCTTGCGGTTTTGCTTCCGCTGTTAGCACAACCCCTTTTGACGGCGCAGTACCAACACTCATTTGTGGGTCGGTGATATCAAGGTTAAGCCCGAATCGCTGTTGTTCGCTAACTGAGAGGAATTTCAACGCCATCCAACGGAAAATGTAATCAACCAACGATTTTGCCATGCGAATTTGTGCGTGATTGGTGAATCCAGACGGTTCAAATCGCATATGTGCGAATTTGTTTACGAGTACTGGCAATGGCACGCCATATTGCAAAGCGAGTGAAACGCTTGTTGCGAATGCGTCCATCAAACCACTAATCACCGAACCTTCTTTTGCCATGGTAACGAATAATTCCCCTGGTGTTCCGTCGTCATACAATCCAACGGTAATATAGCCTTTATGACTACCAACCGAGAATCGATGCGTAATAGAACGGCGTTCATCTGGTAAACGGCGGCGGCGTGGAGCGTAAACATCAGCCTTCGCTGAAACTGGCGCAACAATTTCCGTCACCTTTGCTTCTTCTTTTGCTTTTGAATCAGCATTATCTTTCTTCGAATCACTTTCTTTGCTTGTTGTAAGCGCTTGCTGACGTTTCGAACCATCTCGGTAAATCGCAATCGCTTTCAAGCCCATTTTCCATCCTTCCAAATACACTTCTTCCACTTCTTCTACCGTTGCTTCATGTGGCATATTCACCGTTTTGCTAATAGCTCCAGAAATAAACGGCTGTGTTGCTGCCATCATACGCAAATGGCCGTAATAATGAATCGAACGTGTTCCATTTTTCGCTTTGAAAGCGCAGTCAAAGATTGGCAAATGTTCATCTTTGAGGTGTGGCGCGCCTTCAATTGTATCAGTTGCATCGATATGCGCCGAAATTGCGGTACATTCTTCTTTGGTGTAGCCGAGTCGCACAAGGGCTTCGGTAACGGTTTGGTTCACGATTTTAATCATTCCACCGCCAACGAGCCATTTATACTTTACAAGCGCGATATCTGGTTCAACGCCCGTGGTATCGCAGTCCATGAGGAATGAAATCGTTCCTGTTGGCGCGAGTACGGAAATCTGCGCATTACGGAGTCCAAACTTGGTTGCATGATCAACCACGTTGTCCCATGACTTGCGTGATTCATACAATAAATCTGCAGGAACGCCTTCTGAAGACACTTCATATGCTGCTTTGCGGTGCATATGCATGACTTCAAGCGCTGGCGCTTCATTCTTTTTGTATCCAGCAAATGCGCCTAACTTTTCGGCAATCTTTGCGGATTGGAAATAACAATGACCAGAAAGCACGGAAGTTACTGCTGCGGCCAAATTACGTCCTTCAACCGAATCATAAGCAAGTCCACGGCTCATTAAAAGCGCACCGAGGTTTGCATAACCAATTCCAAGTGGTCGGTAATCATGACTATTGCGTTCAATCGCTGGTGTTGGGTAACTCGAACTTCCAACGGCAATTTCCATGGCGGTAATCACAATTTCTGCGGCCTTTTTGTAGGATTCCACATCAATTTCCATGATGCCGTTTACTTCTTTACGGAAGCGCATCAAATTTAATGACGCCAAATTACAAGCAGAATCATCCAAGAACATGTATTCCGAACATGGATTTGAACCGTTAATGCGGTCCGTGTTTTTGGAGGTATGCCACGTATTAATGGTTGTGTCGTATTGGATTCCAGGGTCGCCACATTCCCAAGCCGATTGCGCCATGGCACGGAATAATTGTCGCGCAGGATATTTTACGGAATCCTTGCCTGTTGTACGTTCCTTGGTTGCCCACTCTGCATCGTTTTCTACCGCCTTCATGAAATCATCTGAAACGCGTACAGAATTGTTAGCGTTTTGGAAATACACCGAAGAATACGCCTCGCCGTCCATAGAAGAATCGTAGCCAGCATCAATCAATGCCCATGCTTTCTTTTCTTCTTTCACCTTACACTCAATAAATTCTAAAATGTCTGGGTGATCGATGTCGAGCATCACCATTTTTGCTGCGCGACGTGTTTTTCCGCCAGATTTTACGATTCCTGCAAAAGCATCAAATCCTTTCATGAACGAAACCGGACCAGATGATTTGCCGTTTGAACCAGCTAAATACTCTTGCGAAGAACGGAGCTTGGAAAGGTTGGTACCCGTTCCAGAACCGCCTTTAAACAACATGCTTTCGGTCGTTGCCAATTGCATAATGGAACGCATGTCATCTTCAACCGAGTTAATGAAACATGCGGAACATTGTGGTTGATCGCTCACGCCGACGTTGAACCAAACCGGGCTATTAAACGCGGCTTTTTGATTGATCAAAATATGCGTTAATTCCTCTTCGAAAACAGTTGCGTCTTTTGCCGTTTGGAAATACCCGTTTACGCGGCCCCAATCGGACATAGTGGTAGCAACGCGGCCAATCAATTGCTTCATGGACGTTTCGCGTTCCGAAGTCCCAACTTTTCCACGGAAATACTTTTGCGCCACAATATTGGTTGCCGTTTGGCTCCAGAATTTTGGCGTTTCAATATTATGCTGTTCAAAAATCACCTTGCCCTTTGAATCAGTAATACTCGCAGTGCGCATTTCCCATTCGATTTGGTCGTATGGATGTACGCCCTCCTTGGTGAAATATCGCTTAAACGTTAAGCCGTGGCCGTAAACTGGTTCATTTGAACGTGATTTTTCGCTAAGCTTGTAATTCAAATAACGCTTTGCGACGTGAACCAAATTGTTATCGATAAGCGTTAGCGCAACGATTTCGCGAATATTGCTCGTGCTTGGCGTTGTATGACCATTGTATACACGTTGCAATCGGCTAAGCGCTTGTTCGGCCAAATGCTCGGCGCGTTTTGCTTCCTTAATTCCGCAAGCAATTAAAGCCTGACGAATTGATTCAAGCAATTTTACCTGACTAAAGGCAGATTTTTCCCCGGAATCCTTGGTTACCTCTTTCACCGAGGTGACAAAATCCCAAACGGCATCCGAAACCTGTTCGGATTGAACCGTATTTTTTGACTGTACCGCGTCACTCATAAAGAATATTGAAGAGAAATTAAAAGCATTTGAGCAACATAAATGGAGATCTTTCGGGATCCCCACTCATCTTGCCCCCAAATCGACGAAACACTATATCTTGTGTTTCTGCACCTATTATAGCACAAGATATATGGCCTCGAATGCGATTGTGGATAAGCGATTTTTTTGGCTAACCTTCATGGGGTCAGGTCTTGGGGTGGGGGGGAGGGTTTATTAAAGGATGGCCCCCAGCAACGACCGGACCCACAGAAGTAA
>CAYZYJ010000012.1:0-14100 GCA_964482565.1 uncultured Gammaproteobacteria bacterium | reverse complement strand
CTACCTTATAAATACTACCCCCACCCCCCAAGACCTGACCCCTATTCGTTAAAACCCAAGCGTTAAATTAATGACGGGTTTTTCTTCTTTTGAAGTGAAATCAATTTCCACAGCTCGGCGTTCGCCTGTACGGTCATCAAATAAAATATATCCGTTTTCAAGGCCAAATTCATATACTTCCCGCGTTACTTTTACGTCCTGTTGGCAATAATCAATAATTTCCTTTACTTTCCCTTCTTTCCACCATTGCACCGCAAGTAATCCATGCGCGCTTTTGCTTGTTCCAATAGTCGCCGACGCAACATCATCTAATTTAATACGAAATCCAAGCGATTGCTGAATTTTCGCCAACATATCGAGCTGCGGTAATTGCAATAAATCCCCCGCGTAATAATTATTCAATACCGGAATATCGAATCCAATACTGTTATAACCAATAATACGGCCGGAACGTTCTAATCGCTCAAAAAGCCGCGGTAATTCATGTTCTTGGTATGCAATATACTCATCGGTTTCATAGTAATACGCCACCACCACCGAAACTTTTAATTTGTCAGTAAAATACCCTCCAACTTCTTGAAACGTATTTTGCGTTTCGATATCGAGCACAACTTCATTTGTCATAATTTCGGCAAGTCATAAGTTTCTTTCTGCAGGGCATTGTACCGTTAATGAGACGAGGGTTCAACTACATTTCAGCACAAACTTAAAGGGCGACCGGAGTGGTCGCCCTTACGGACTAGTCGTCGTCACTGGCCTCAATAGGCGCCGAGAACATCATTACCAGCAATGCGCCTTCATGTGGGCGCACCGAGTAATCCGTTCTTGGGCGTACCAAGAGACCACGAGACGTCATGCCTTCGGAAATCTCGATTTTGCGTTCATCGCCATCGTAAGAGCTCACCGTCACACTTGCACTTCCTTTGAGCACAAACATGATCACCGCCTTCTTGCGGTCGGGATGGCTACCGACGAGAGTTTTTCCGTCTCCGCCGTCGATGAACTGAATGGACTGCACGCCACCCGCAAAATCGTAGGGTGCAATCTCTCCTGGAGAAATCCCCCGAATTGGCGATTCCTTCCCAAACGGCAATGGCGGTGAAGGCTCCACCGTATGCATTGCAACACTGGCCCACTCGTATTCTGGTTTTAGTGACATCATTCCCCCTTTGGCGTTTTGCCGTCCTGATGACATCAGATTTTCTACTAAATGTCAATGGTTCGCTTTATTCAAAATCTTCCAAATGTCGCACAAGTCGTGCTTGCTCCAAATGAATTGGCCCTGCGAATTGTTCGCGCACAATGCCTCGCACTTCAATACGATCACCAGGAATCAATCCGCCGTCGCAACTCACAAATTCATGGCTTGTTTCGCCGCCGCAATGCCAAATTTCATTCATGGCGCAGGTAATATCTTCAAGCAGAATTTGTTCGCCAGAATCTTCGTCTTCAATGAGTGCCGACGCTCCACAAGAATTACACTCCATCGATTCGCCTTCGCTACAACCATCCATTATACATGCTCGTAACGTACAAAATGCGGGCATGACTTGCACCTTACCTCGCACAAGTGTTTCTTGACCTTCGTAAACACTTAATTGTCGGTAAATGGTTTTTGGTTCCGTAAAGATGAGACTCGGTGCTGCATTATTGATGCACCCAGCTCCAAACAGTACAAATACACAAAAGATGAGTGAATATTTCATATTAAATTTGTGATGCCGCAGCGGGAATTAATTCGCTATACGTTGGAAATGCGTGCATGGTTGCGGCCAAATCATCTACCGTTGCTTCTACATGCATGGCGAGCGCAATTTCATGAATCACTTCGCCCGCGTTTTGGCCAATCATATGCGCTCCAAGAATATGACGTGTTTTTTCGTTTACCACTAATTTCAAAAAGCCCATGCGATTACCGTCCGTGAGTGCTCGACCAAGCCCTTGAATCGGAAATTCACCTGTTACACACGCCAGCTTTTGCGATTTCGCTTCGTTTTCGGTGATGCCAACCGATGCAATTTCTGGTTCAATAAACGTAACGCGTGGAATAACGGTTTGATCGAATATGAGCATTTTGCGTTTTTTGAGCGCTAATCGTGCAGCATTTTCGCCTGCGATTGCACCGCTTTTTTGTGCCACATGAGTGAATTGCATTCTGAGAGCAATATCGCCCGCTGCAAAAAGATGTTTTACATTTGTTTGTAAGGATTCGTTGATTTTTAATCGTCGTTTTGCGTCGAGTGCTAATCCAGCAGAAAGTGGATTAAGCCCTGCAATATTTGGAAATTTCCCAGAAGCCACGAGAATTTGCTCGGCAAGTATAACGCTCCGACGCTTTCCTTCTACCTGAAAAGCAATCGCTTTTTGCCGACGTTCTTTTTTTACACTGAGTGTAGTTGCATTCGTATAGATTTTGACGCCATACGATTGCAAAACTTTTTCTGCTTCATTTGAAATTGATTCATCTTCTCGTTCTAAAATGCGTGCGTTACGTTCTAAAATCGTTACTTGCACACCAAGCATGGCAAAAAACGTAGCGTATTCGCATCCGACTGGCCCACCACCAATAATCACGAGCGACTTTGGGAGCGTTGGCAAGGTTGATGCTTCTAAATACGTAATAAACCCACACTCTTCCAATCCAGCAATAGGTGGAATAAAACTCGAGCTTCCGGTTGCAAGCACAAAGGCCTTTGCGGTTAATGTGTCTTTTCCAATTTGAATGGTATGCGGATCAAGAAATTTGGCATATTCCTGTATCACATCAATCCCAAGCTTATCCATAAGCGTATGCAAACGCCGGCCTTTACCTGTAAGTTTTGCTACCACTTCATGCCGACGCGCAATGATTTCCGAAAAACGAAAGGTTACATTACTTGCATAAACACCATATTCCGCCAATTGATGTTTTGCGTGGTAAAAGGTGCGCGCGGATTTTAATAGCGTTTTTGTTGGTACGCATGCGTCATTCGGGCATTCCCCACCAAGCTTTGCCGTTTCAATCAATACAACATCCACCCCCAAACGGTTCGCCGATTCGGCAGCCGAAAGACCGGCAGCTCCGCCACCAATAACCGCAACATCAAATTGAAAATGTTTACCTCCCATACACTTCGATTATATCACGAGCGGCAATCCATAATTCAGGTTTGCCATTCTTTGCCAAAAAATACCACCATTCAATTCCCCAAAAATGCAATTCATTCATACCACTACGACGCGCATAATCCACATGTCGTACTAAATCCGAAACGGTAAATGCGCCATAGGCCGCATCCATATTCCCTTCTATATAGAGTTCTGGTGCGCCCCATGGTTCAGCTTGTAATTCCGAAATCATTACTTCTTGAATGAATGGTGAGGTAAGGATTTTTTGCGCTCGGTAAAAAGAAGGTCGATACGGGAAAACGAAAATGCCAAGAGCCTGATTTTTTACAACGCGATACATACTTACGCCAAGTACATCCACATCGAGCGTGCGTAATGGCCAAAAGGATTGTTCGCCGCTTGCTGTTGCAACAATGTGGTGTTCGGGGTCGAGGGACTTTACAAGTTCGATTTCTTGCTTTACATGTTCCCAAGAAATGGTTGGACATTCACCGAATGGGAAAAACGGTTCATTTTCTACTTGCCATCGTTCAAGCGCTTCGTGGTCTTTATAGCGCAAAACAACGGTTTCTAAAAAGACGCTCAACGCTTCTTGGCGCACAAATTCATTCTCACTCTCCACCCAATCTGGAATAAAACATTCTGGCCAACGTGGAACTTTCTGCCCAATCGCAAGCGTTACTGGGACACCAACGCGTGCGCTTTCGTCCATAATCCAGTCTATTTCATCAAAATGATATTCCCCTTGTACAGGTTCATGCGTCGACCATTCAACCGGAATACGCATATGCTCAAGCGGCAATTGGTCGAGCGTATTTGTATACGCTTCTTGCCAATCTAAACCTAAAAACTCTGCATAACGAGGTGAAAACGTTGCGCCAAAATGCATGCTCTTTGAAATCGAAACCATGTACAACATCAACGAACCCGAAAGCACAACCGAAATCGCAAAGAATAACGGAATAATACTAAAGGTTTTCCTCCTACGCGCCATACTAAATCTCCTCTTTCTTTTCGCGCACAAAAGCGGTCATACTTTCAACGAATCGAATTGCCACTTTAAACGGCGATTCAATAATGAAATCGAAGAAGTAAATGAAGACATTGATTTTAGAGACTTTTTCTGAAAGCCATCGCCCTGCACGCACAAGTGGCAGCACAAAGAAATCGAAAATCGTTCCAATCACCCCAACAGATTTATCGGAAAGGATGATATCTTTGGTGGTTGTGCGAATGCGAATGCCGAAAAATGTGACAAGCGAAAGGAAGAATAAGAACAAAGCAATTGAAAGCCAATTGAAGTGAATTTGCGATAATGCAGCGCCAATCACGCCATATGTAACAAGGAACATGAGCGCATATGCCGTATTGAAGATTTTGCTCCACGCACTAAAGGTACTGCGTTTCATGCGAATATGCAGGAGTTCATGATCGGTTCCAACCGCCAATGCACGAATAGCACTTTTATAATTCTCCACATTTTCTCGTTCCGGAATGGTAACTGTCATACCAATAATCGCAAGCAAAATTGGTGGGAAGAAAATATTGATGAGAAGTGGGCCGATAAAGATTTCGTCGTGCAAAATGAGGTCGTATGGCAATTCGCTGAGCAAGGCGAAGAACATTTTCGTAATAAACAAGAATACAACCGCACGCACCACTTTACGAGAAAGTCGATTGCGGAAATGTTTTGTGCGTTTTTTGAGGAGTCGTGAAACGGATTGATCAAGCTTTTCAGGATTTTCGAGTAAATCAATAAAATCCGTTGAGTCGTCTTCAATCACATCTTGCATTACTCGGAATACACCCGCTTTTCGGCGGATTTGGTAAAAGAGTTTATTCGTAACGGGGTGATGAATCGCCCTATCAACCGCCGTAATAACCGTTTCAAGATTGGTGGAAATCTCTTTTATTCTTTCGCTTGTGCATGCCCCTGGCCAATCTGGGTAATACAAGGTCATAATGCGGAAACGCAAGGTTGCAATGTCAGACTTTAACAAAGCTTGGTGCACGGCGGTATATAAATACAAATCCTTTTCGTCGTCGGTGATATTAATGAGCGGGTCCCAACTAATACGTTGCTTTAATTCTTCGTAGGCGTAACTTGCCATTGCTTCCGAAGCAAAAGGAGGCGTAACAGCATATTCCACTTCGGTTGCCATGACGTCGAGCACCCAATAAAAAGCCTCATCTTTTGAACCAGAAAAATCATCGGTCGCCCGAAATAAGGGTTCGTACTTTTCAAAAACCGGAACCAACTCTTCTTTAAAACTTGCTGGAACTTCTTTATTTGGTAAATACTTTGCCCAAATCAATTCCTTCAGTAATTGTTCGGCCATTTTTTCAATCGGAACGTCAGATCCTAAAAATCGGCGCAAAATTCGGCGTATCGCATTACGACGCAGTAAATGTTCTTCTTGGTAGTCGATTGAAGTGCGGACTTTTTCGTATAAGGTTGCTGCGGTACTTGCAGGAATACTTACTTCAATCATTTCTTGACCAGCCAAAGAACCAGAATCATGGGCTTCAATGGCATGCGCAAGTAATCGTAATCGGTCTGACATAGAAAAGATTAAAAGAATGTTCTTTCGCTTGAATGTTCTACAAGGGCAAATGCTTCCTCGGCGGTATCAACAATTTTCACCAAATCTAAATCCTCACGGTCAATTGCTTCAAAATCATGGTACATGGTTTCTTTTAACCAAGCGAATAAACCATCCCAATATTCACGTCCAACCAAAACCACAGGAATCGCTTCGGATTTTTGTGTTTGAATCAACGTTAAGACTTCGAATAATTCATCCATGGTGCCGTAACCGCCTGGAAAATACACATAGGCTTGGGCCGATGCCGCCAAAATCACTTTGCGGGTAAAGAAATAGTAAAATGCGCGTGAAGAATTCACATAAGGATTCACACGCTGTTCGCGAGGCAATTGAATATTTAATCCTACCGATTTTCCTCCCGCTTCGCTTGCGCCTTTATTGGCTGCTTCCATAATTCCAGGGCCTCCACCAGTTACAACGGTAAACTCTGCCTTTGCAAGCAAAGCCCCTAACTTTTCTGCTTCTTTATACCATTTATCGCTTGCGGGTGTGCGCGCCGAACCAAAAATGGTTACTTCCCTACTCATGGTAGAAAGAAATTGAAATCCTTCCACAAATTCCGCCATAATGCGGAAAATGCGCCAGGTAACTTCGCTCATGCTTGGGGCGGTATTGGTTTGTTTGCATAGCTCACGCTCTTCCGCCGTTAAAGGCATGCGACAAATTTCTGCTTTTGAACGTTGGTCTTTTTTTCCGTTTGGTAATTTGAAAATATCCATAAGTGGTTCAATTATACCATACAAAAAAAAGCCCTCCGAAGAGGGCCTTTTTAACTTATCGCACCACCGAAATCTCAGTCGTGTTTTCACTTTCGCAAGAACGTACACGCACCGTTCCATTTGCATTTACCGTTAAAGTATATCCGGTTACGGCAGCAGTCCATGCTCCAGCACCATCTGGGCTAATTGGTACTTGCCCAAGGTATCCTTCGGTAACAAGACCGGTTAAATCTACACAAGATGTGTCGTCCGTTACTGGTGTGTCGCAAGCGACATTTTGATCGTCGCAACCAGCAACCGCCGTACCAATCATATAAACGTCACCTACATCGAGTCCTTCAATCGAAGTCAAGTAATCGCCACGATTATCAACTTGATCAATCTTCACTGCTTGCAAAAGCGACGTTGCATCGCTTGCTCGCCGCGCATCACGCGCATCTTGGAAACGCGTTGCCGGATCGAGTGCTACAAAGACAATTGAAGCAAGAATACCAATAATCACGATAACGATGAGCAATTCGAGCAAGGTGAATCCTTTTTGATTTTGTCGTAGCGTTTTCACAGAAATAGTATTAATTAACGAACCGCTGTAATTTCAGCATTATTTTCACTTTCGCAAGAACGCAAGCGAATCGTTCCATTTGCGTTCAAAGTGATTGTGTAACCGGTAATTCCTGCCGTCCAAGTGCCGTCGCCATTCGGACTAATTGGCACTTGACCGAGATAACCGTCGGTAACAAGTTGGGTTAAATCCGCACAATGTGTAGCTGACGTAACGTTTGTGTCACAAACCGCGTTTTGTGCATTACAACCAGCAACTGCCGTACCAATCATATAGACTTCGTCATTCGTTAAGCCTTCGATGGAAGTAATATAAGTTCCGCCATTATCGACTTGGCTCACTTTGATGGCCGTGAGCATTTCGGTTACTTCGCTTGCTCGGCGTGCATCGCGCGCATCGCGGAAACGAAGCCCTGGGTTTAATGCCACGAAAATAATTGCTGCTAAAATCGCGATAATCACGATAACGATGAGCAATTCGAGCAAGGTGAATCCTTTTTGATTTTTCAGGTTCATAGAATAAAGTTATGATCTTTTGAATAAGTTCTCGAATTGGTTGCGCGCAATGCAGCGCCGATGACTTTTCCGAATTTCGCCATTTTTGCCTTTGAAACTCCTTTTACTTCTACTTTGTCGGAAAGAAGCGAAAGATCGATTTCTGGAAAACGTTTTTTACATTCACGCAACAATACATCAGAAACCGCTTCTTGCCCCGTCAGAATGATGTACTTCGTGAGCCAATCATCTTTTTCAAGGTATAAAACGATATCGGCAAGTGCTTCGATTAATTTTTTTTCATATCGTTTTTCTGCCGACATTTTTTGCATCTCTGCATCAAAATGCATCGCAAGTGAACGAGTAAATAACCGCGCTTCAGAATCATTATACACCGAAACATTAATCCAATGAAGACCTAAATCCACAAGCAAATACACATCTCCATTTTCAAGTTTTAGCGGCACCGATGCATGTGTTTTTAATAAACGATGAAGCGCTGCGCCGCTTGGTTCAATAATATGAGTATTAGTATTTGTTGTTAAAAATGCCTTCTTAAATCCATCTATTGCTGTGGTTTCTGCAAGTATCATTTCAATTTCTTCTTCGGAACGATTTTTTTGAATCGTACGAATACTAATAGTGCTTTGTTTTAGGGGCAAAGGAATACGCTCTTGGGCGAGTCGTAGTATTTCCGTTTGTCTTTCTGTATTTTTTAATCTTGGAATGGTGAGGTTCAAAGAAAAAACACGGGATTCAGGCATGAGTAAAACCGCGCGAAAATCTAATTTACCAAATGATGTTTTACCAAGAATTTTGCTAAATAACGACTGCAATGCATCTGCATTCACCACTAAATCATCTAAAATATAGGGGGATTTTAAGGTAAATTCAATTAACTCCTCTGGAGTTCCATTTTTTGCGACTCGTGCAAGATAAATATGTGAATCAGAAACTTCTATTCCAATTCCATGTAAAAAAAGTGCCATATTAATCTTCTTGCCAATTATCAATCGCGGTTCCCTCAGCCGTTGTATCGTTATTAGTAAGCAAATCCACAGTCAACGTTAAATTGCGCGTGGTGACTAAATAGGTTGACGTAATCGTCAATGTTCGTGTTGAACCGCCGCCTGCAACCGCAACGGTGCAATCACCGCCCGAAAGCGAAAGACTTCCACCTGCATAACCGCTATCGAGTTTTAATCGGTATACCGCTTCGTCGGCACAGGCTTCGGCGATTTGCAAAGCGCGATTGCTTTGGTCTGCCTCGCTTGTAAGCGAAAGTTCATTTAAGGCGAAGCGCGTTACAACAAGCCCGATACTTAAAAGCAAAGCAAGAATAACCACCACCACCAAAAGCGCAGCGACACCTTTTTGTGATGATGAAGAATTCATACTAGCGTTCACGTTTACGAATTACCGCGGAACTTTGCAATGTCGTAGTTGCATTATACACTATTCCGCTTCCTGCTGCTGATTGAATGGTTAAGATAATTTGCACATTTTCGGTGCGGCCTGAAACACTACGATTCTCAACACGGAACTCGGTTACTTCTACGTCGTCTGTTGTTAAATAGACACTTGGATTTGCGCCTTGTGTTACACGCAATCGCCCAGCATCTAAATCAAAAACCGTTGGCGTATTTCCGCCAGTCGAAACATCGAGCGCCAGAACGCCACTCACATTCGCGAATGTGGATAAACCAATATTCAACGCTTCCGCTCCACGCACTTCGCGCACCACACGTTCCATAGCAAATCGTGCATTTTGTTGCACCTCTTGCGCAACCACGGCTTTTTCCGCGGTTTGCACGGCGCTAATGCCAAATAAAATCACCGTCGACATAAATACCCCAATAATCGCCACATAAATAATGGTTTCTACAATGGTAAAACCTTTTTGATTGCGTACTGCCATATTAATGATATGTCACGGTAATATTATTAAATGACGGCGTTTCCAAGGCAGAAGTTGAGAGAGTTACACGATACTGCGCATATCTTCCTGATTGTGTTGAGATATTTGTCCCATTAGGGTTCGTATATTCCGTACTCCATGCTGACCAACTTCCGTCAGGAATCGCTGTTGGACCAGTGCGAATTGCGACTGTAATATCTGTATCTAAAGGTAGAGTTTCCGACCAATACAATGTTCGCCAAATACTTGAAACATCTCCACTATCAAAAACGAGCGAAGTAAACGTCCCTAACGGTGCGTAATTACCAGACCCGCCACTTGTTGTGAGTTCTAATTGCATGTACAAACCACTATCTCCTACAATCCAGCCATCATCTGTAAGTGGCAAAGAAATATCATGGTAATTCGTCGTTAACGGAGAGCTGAATAAAGACCAGTTAATGCCTTTATAGCGAATAATACGACCAGCGTTTCCAACGGCCCATCCGTCATTTGCTGCAGACATAAAGACCGATTGAAGAGCATCCGTCGTTGGTGAAACTTCTGATGTCCAGTTTGTGCCATTCCAGTGAATAATGACGCCCGAATTTCCAACTGCCCAACAATCAGATGCACTTACACAAAACACATCGTTCAGCTGAGTTCCGGTCGGCGATGTTGCTGCCGACCAAGTCGTGCCATTCCAACTTTGAATGTTTCCGCCACTTCCAACGGCCCAGCAATCCGTCGCACTCGAACAATTCACGCTATACCAAATCTGTGTTCCTGTATCGACTATTTCACTCCAACCAACCCCGTTGTAACGTAAAATTTTTCCGCTCGCGCCGACCGCCCATACATCAGCCGTATCAACCATAAAAACGCTTTGTAGATTTTCTGTCGTTCCAGATGCTATTGTTGCCCACGATGCACCATTCCATCGAAGAATCGTGCCCGTATTTCCAACCGCCCAAGCATCTGTCGTTGTAATGCCGTCAACATCTTGCAATGCATTTGCGGTTGGGGAAGTAATACTCACCCACGACGATCCATTATAATGATTGATTACCCCTGCATCAGCAACAGAAAATCCAAACGCTGACGAAATCATCTCTATTGCTCTCACGTTTTGTGTTGTTGGGTTATTATAATTGATGGTAATCTCTTGAAATTCAGGAGAAAAATTGGAATTATTTGTATTAAACGTCACACGATACTGAAGATATCGTGCATTTGGAGAAATAATAGGCTCTCCAGTCGACATAGAATATGAACCCGCAAAAGATGACCAAGTACCATCTGGTACCGAAGTATCCCCTGTTCGTGTATCAACAGTAATACTTGTTCCTGAAGCAGAAATATCTTGAAGCCAAGCGATGTAATCCCAAGGCGTATTTAATGCACCGCCATCAATCACGGAAGATGTGAATGTTCCTGTTAAATCGTATTGTTCTTGATAATGAATAAATGTTCTTGTTGCCCCAGCGGCCCAGACTTCATTTGCCGACACCATGTATAGCGTGTATAGGTTACTTGATGTTGGCGAAATGATCGTCGTCCAATTTGTTCCATTCCACTGAATTGTTTCACCATTATTTCCAACTGCCCAGCCATTAGATGAGCTCGTTAAGAATACATGATGCAGATCTTCTGCAGTTGGAGATGTTGCTGTTGACCAATTCGTACCATTCCAACGAATAATCACTCCCCCATCTGCAACCGCAAAACAATCGTTTGTTGCAACACAATGCACGCTATTCAATGCATTCGCCGTAGGAGAAGTCGCTGTTGACCAACTTGTTCCATTCCATCGAATAATAATACCTGCTTCACCAACAGCCCACGCATCAGTTGCCGATACCATGTAAACGTCGTTGAGCTGTGTTACGACCGGTGAGGCAATAGTTGACCACGTTGTTCCATTCCATCTGTAAATCTCACCACCTGAACCAACGGTAAAACCACTCGAGGCACTAGCCATATCAACGCCATACCATATTTGGGCGCCCGTATCGATATTTTCATTCCAAGTAGTGCCATTATAACGAAGAATTTTTCCACTTGCACCAACGGCCCAAATATCATTAGAGGCAACAATGTTTAAGGAAAATATATCATTATTTACAGGTGATAGGGTATCTGCCCAATCGCTTCCATTCCACTTGACGATATTCCCTCCATCTCCCACACCAAATCCACTCGATGAATTAATCATCTCAATATCGTTTACATTAAATGATGCAGGGTCAACGCTTGAAAGCTCTTCCCAATTTGGGGAATCATATCTCATAATCACTCCTTTTGCAGGGTGACCTCCGGCGTTTTGTGCAAAAAGTGCAGATACTGTATCTATTGCCTCAAGTCCATCAGGTGGATTCAATGGTGTTGCATCTGACCAAACAGATCCATTCCAAACAAAAATTTCTCCACCATTTTTTCCATTACCTCCCACTGCCCAACCGAGCGTGGCACTCACCATAGCTACATCGTGCAACTCTATATTTGAAGGAGTTGCTTGAGGTGTCCATGTAGAGCCATTCCAATACAGAATTGTTCCTGAATTTCCAACTGCCCAGCAATTTGATGCATTCGCGCATTCTACATTATAAAGCCTTGTATTCGTTCCGCTTGTACTCGATGACCAACTTGTCCCATTCCAACGCAAAATATTTCCATTATTTCCTACAATCCAACAATCAGTAGAAGACACGCAATGAAGGCCATTTAAATCTTGGTTCGTCGGAGAAACAACAAGTGACCAAATCGCTCCATTCCATCTTTGAATCGTTCCTTGTTTTCCAACCGCCCACCCATCATTTGCTGAGAGAAAAAACAAATCTTCTACATCACGTGCATTAGAAGAAGGTGTTTTAAACCAGCTAAATCCATTCCAATGGTAGATATCACCTTTTTCCCCAGCAATCCAAACATCGTTTGCCCCAAGAACAAAAGTTGCTTTTAAATTCGTTGTCGTCGGTGAATTTACCCCACCCCAACTAGTACCATTCCAAATTCCAATTCCTCCTCCGCGTCCAACAATGTAGCCTAAAGTCTCAGAAAAAAAGTGCAGATCGCTAAATAAATCTGCACCGATGCTATCAAAAGTTCCAACGAAGCTTGCCCACTGTGGCGTTTGTTCAAGAAAAATACTTGCATTCGGGCCAGATCCTACCCGTTCAGTATCTGAATACATTCCAGCATCAAAATCCGTATGACTCGTCTGAGTTACTGTATTACCTCCTCCTGGAATCCAGCGCTCGAAACCCGCCGTTTCCGTTGCATCATCTAATTCAAGCGATGCATCGCTTCCAGTTCCGCTAATAACAATATCGTCGGCTGAGCCAGCGCCGAATTCCGAATCCGTTGTTTCATGCCAATCAGAAACCGTCCAATCGGTTAAATACGTTGTCGCACTCACCGTTCGTGGCGTAAGAGCACCTTGCCATGTAACCGTTGAGGTGATGCGTTTTGTGCGTGGGTCAATGGTTCCACCAAGTTCCACAATATTATTCGAGCCATCGCGCTCTACAGATTCCACGGTTATGGTGCGTGTAAATGTATCGATTATTTCGCTTGCGCCATCGAATTCATAAAAACCATTCGTTGTGGTTAACCCATACGTTCCGTCGGCCAAATTCAACCAATGCTGATCGCGAATAGAACGTGTTGCGTCGAGTGCTTCATGCGCCAATTGCGTGGCACGACTTAAATCGTCGCCACTTCGTAAAGCCGACAATCCATTCAATGCCATGGCGCTCACGGTGAGCGAAACAAGCGAAAAAATCGCAAGCGCAATAATGATTTCAACTAACGATTGGCCTTTTTTATTGTGAAAAATCCTCCTCATATTAATTCGCGTCAATCATACCAAGACGATTGATGGTAATAATGATTTCGTCGGTGCTATACACATCTTTTAAACTGAATTGCCCATAATGCGTTGTTTCCCCAAATGGCGAAGTAAATAAAACCGTTGTTCCGCCACCGTTTAAAGAAATATTTGTAATTTCAAAATTATTTGGCAAATCTTGCACGACGTTTTCAGGGTCAAGATTATTATACACCGCCCCTTTAAAAAGCGTGTACGCGTTTGGTTCGAGGTAAACACCGAATTGATCATCTTCATTTCCATTCATGGTTTGCCACTGCGCACGGCGTAATGTTCCAACCACGTCAGCGGAATACGTGCGTAATTCTGGACGAGTATTAATGGCGGAAAGCGAATACGCACCAATGAGCGTTAACATCGCGCCAATTGCAATCACAACAATCAGTTCGACAATGGTGAATCCATGGCGTGAAGCAAGAATGCGCATATTAACCTTGAACGCCAGAAAGGACGGAATAAATAGGCGTCAAAATAGATGCCGCAAGACCAGCAACAACTAATCCAATAAGCACCAATAAAAACGGTTCAATGAGGGCGGAGAGATTTTTCGACATCACAAGCACACGCTCTTCATAATAATCCGCCAAATACGCAAGCGTTTTTCCGAGTCCTCCCGATTGTTCCCCAACAGCAACCATACGTTCAATGATTGGTGGGTAAAGGTGTGGAAAGCGTTTAATAATTTTACTTAAATCTGCACCTGAACCAACTTCGCGCAATAAATATTCCGCTGACTTTTGATATTGATGCGATTGCATGACCTCGCTTGTAATTTGAAGTGCTTCTTCGATTGGCGTTCCACTTTCAAGCAAGGTGCTTAGCGTT